>JALVZI010000607.1 GCA_027022125.1 Anaerolineae bacterium
GTGATTTTCATTTTGAAGATTGCGGCAGTGTATTGCATTAAATTTCCCATGGTCCAACCTCGATAGTAACTTCGCTGACAAGGTCTTCTGTTGTCGGCTCTTGCGGCGAGTGAGCAACATCGGTGACGTTGCCGGGGTTGAGTGTTTGCAAAAAGGCTCTGGTTTTTTCGGCATCAAATTTCGGGTCGGTAGATTCGATGCACAGAAAGAATTTATCGAGCGATGCGCGGTTGAAACCGTCGGCGTTAAAAACGGGATGGTATGGCTGCGGAAGTCCGTTCAGCATAATCATCGCAATAACGGCGGTCAGTGCGCCAAAAAGGATGGTCATCTCAAAGGTGATGGGTATCCACGCGGGCCAACTGTTAAACGGTTTACCGCCAACTAAAAACGGATAAAATTCGGTCATACTCAAATACTGCAACCCGTAACCGGTCACTGCGCCGGTAGTTGCGCCCAAAAAGACGATAAACGGCAATTTTGAGTCTTTGCGTCCCAGCGCTTCATTCAATGCTTCTACCGGAAAGGGGGTGTATGCCTCCATTTTGCGGTATCCGGCATCGCGCGCCCGCCGCGCCGCTTCAATCAGCGGTTTCGGCTGGTCGAATTCTGCCATAATGCCATAAAGTTTTGTCATCGTTTACTATCCCCTCATTAGTGATGGTGCGGCAAATGACCTTCTTTTTCCGCAACCAATTCGCGCACTTCAAACATTGATATGGCAGGAAGAACACGAACAAACAAGAAAATCAAAGTGATAAACAAGCCGATGGTTCCCAGATATGTGGCGTAATCCCAGCCGGTGGGAATGTACATATCCCACGCCGACGGCAGGAAGTCGCGGCTCAAACTGGTTACCACAATGATGAACCGTTCCAGCCACATACCCACGTTCACAATCAGCGCGATAATCCACAGCAATAACTCGTTGGCGCGAACTTTACTGCTCCACAGCAATTGCGGCACAACCGCGTTACAGAACAGCAGCGCCCAATAAAACGGGGCATATGGTCCACCGAAACGATTGGAAATCATAAAACTTTCAAACTCGTTGCCGCTGTACCACGCGAAAAACATTTCCATCAAATAACTGTAAAAAACGATGGAACCGGTGACCAGCATAATTTTTGCCATATTGTTCAAATGGCGGCGGGTGATAATTTTATTCAGCCCGTAAAACCGACGCAACGGAATCATCAGCGTCAGCACCATCGCGAAACCGGAATAAATTGCGCCGTCCACAAAATACGGCGGGAACATCGTTGAGTGCCAGCCCGGAATGATACCGGTGGCAAAGTCGAGACTGACGATGGTGTGCACGGAAATAACCAGCGGGGTAGAAAGCGCCGCCAGCAGCAGATACGTTTTTTGGTAGCGATGCCAGTGCCGCGCCGCGCCGCGCCAACCGAGCGCGAACATTCCGTAAATGCGTTTTACCACAATGTGCGAGGCTTTATCGCGCAGTGTCGCCAAATCGGGAACCAACCCGACATACCAGAACATCAGCGACACCAGCCCATATGTGGAAATGGCGAACACGTCCCACGTCAGCGGGCTGCGGAACTGGGGCCACAGCCCCATCGTGTTGGGCAGTGGCATCAGCCAGTAGGCAAACCATGGTCGCCCCATATGGATGATGGGGAATGTACCGGCGGCAGCAACAGCGAACAGTGTCATCGCTTCGGCGAAACGGTTGATGGATGTGCGCCATTCCTGCCGGAACAGTAGCAAAATCGCTGAAATGAGTGTACCGGCGTGCCCGATACCAATCCACCACACAAAGTTTACAATGGCAAATCCCCAGCCGACAGGGTTGTTTAGCCCCCAAATACCAACGCCTTTTACAAACAGATACCCCACGCTGACCAGCAGCACGTTCATCAGGGCAAAAGCGATGGCAAACCCAATCAGCCAGCCGCGCGGCGTGTGTCTCGCCAGCACAATATCGGCAATTTTGCCGGTGACGGAACGGTAATTCTGCCCCGGCGCGATGACCGGTTCGGCGAGTTGGATTTTCACGGAATCTTTTAACGGTTGCGTTCGTTGCATTACGCCAAACCCTCCAATCTCGGATTGAGATTTTTAATTTTTGCCAGATAGGTGGTGCGGGGGCGAGTGTTCAACTCTTCCAGCAGGGTATAATCCAGCGGACTAGCTTTCATTTTGGCAATTTCGCTGTCGGGGTCGTTCATATCGCCGAAAGTGATAGCCTGTGTGGGGCACACCGCCTGACACGCGGTAACAATTTCGCCATCGCGGATGGGACGCCCTTCTTTCTTGGCTTCGATGCGGGCGGCGTTGATGCGCTGCACACAATAGGTGCATTTTTCCATAATCCCGCGACTGCGAACGGTGACATCGGGATTTTCCAGCATCGCCAGCAGCGGCGATTGTTCAAAATCATTGTAATCGAGGAAATTGAACCGCCGCACTTTATACGGGCAGTTGTTGGCGCAGTATCGCGTGCCCACACAGCGATTGTAAATCATATCGTTCAACCCTTCGGTTGAATGGATGGTCGCTTCAACCGGGCAGACCGCTTCGCAGGGGGCATTTTCGCACTGCTGGCAGTTTAGCGGTTGCAAATAGATGTCGGGGTTATCGAGGTCGCCGCCGTAATAGCGGTCAATGCGAATCCAGTGCATTTCGCGCCCTCTGGAAACCTGATCTTTGCCCACCACCGGAATGTTATTTTCGGCTTGGCAGGCGATGGTACAGGCATTACAGCCGATGCACGCCCCCAAATTGATGGTCATTCCCCATTTGTAGCCGTCATATTCCACCGGAGGATACATCGAAATGCCCTTCTCCCCTTCCAGTGATTCCATTTCCTGCGCGAAAGTGGGATTGGCGGCAAATTCTTCCAGCGACCCGGCGCGCGCCAAATTTCTACCTTCCATACTCCAATGGTCTTGCACCGAAACCAGTTTGTATTTCCGCCCGGTGGGGGTAACAGACACCCCATCGGCGAACCAGAGTGCGGCGGTGGTGCGCAGCGGGTACACATCGAACCCCGTGCCGTTACCCACACTGCCGGCGCGCGTGCGTCCGTACCCCAAATGCACCGTCACCGAATTTTGAGCGTGACCGGGGGTAATCCACACCGGAACTTCAATTTTGCGCCCGCTCAATTCCAGCGACACCATATCGCCATTGCTCACACCGAGCGACTCGGCGGTAGCGGGACTGACCAGCGCGGCATTATCCCACGTCAGTTTGGTGAACGGACGCGGCAACTCTTGCAGCCAACCGTTGTTCGCCCATTCGCCGCCCCACACACTGGGGTCGGCGCGGAAATTGACTTCCAGCGACTGGCTGTCGGTGGCGGCGGGGGCAACATTTGCCAGCGCGCCGGTGTCCACCGCCACAGGTTTCACGGCGGCGGCGCTATCGGCAATCAACCCATCGTGCAGCATGGTGCGCCACGGCGCAACAAATTCTGCGTCATCGCGTCCATTCTGCCAATAGGCTTTCACAATCTCGTGGTCGGTGCGCCCGACTTTGCCCAGCACCACATCCAGCATTTCATATACCGATTTACCCCCTTCAAACAGCGGGGCAATCAGCGGTTGGATGATGCTTGTCGTGCCATCGAAAGCGCGGGCATCGCCCCAACTTTCCAGATAATGCAGCGCGGGGATGTGCCAATCGGCTTGATGGGCGGTTTCGTTGCGGTACAGACTGTGCACCACCCGCATTTTCACTTTCGACATCGCCGCTTCAAAATCCAAATCGGCGGGCGCATCGAAAACCGGATTGCCATCGAGCACCAGCAGCATATCCACACTGCCCGATGCCATATCGCCGACCAATTCCCGCAGCGAATCGAGTTGCCCGCCGGGATTGGCTTCCACCGGTTCCAGATATTCCACTGTGGCGCCGGCATTGCCCAGCGCATCGTTGATAGCGTGTGCCAGCGCGTGCACCACCGGCGGCTGATGTTCTCCGGCGAGCACCAAACTTTCGCCCGCGTTGGCTTTCAGGTCATCCGCCACCGCAGAAATCCACGCTTCGGGGATGCCATCGGTGCTGCCCTGCGGCACATCCACCCCCACCGCCGCAGCGATGGCGCGGGCATAGGCTTCGATTTGCCCGGCTTTCAGCGCCAAACGGTGGTCGGCGCTGCCGCCTGCCAGCGTCGGCGTGCTTTCAACCACATACAGCCGGTTCATGGCGGGTTTACCCATCGCCACCCCGTGCCGCCCCGCCATAAAATCGCGGGAATAGCGCAAATTGCCCGCACCCGGCGCGAAAAAGTCCGCATCGAGCGAGAGCACAACTTTTGCTTTTTGGAAATGGTAGCGCGGGGCAACCGGCTCGCCGAAAGCGAGTTTCGCGCCCGCAAAAACGTTATCGCGGTTAATGGGGTCGTATTGATGCCATTTCGCCGCCGGATATTTCTCCAGCACGGCGTTAATTTGGGCAATCAAACTGGGAGAAGTGACGGTGCGGGTGAGCAATCGCAGCCCCGCGCCATCGGTTTGCGCCGCCAGCGCATCTTTCAACTCGCCGACAAAAGCATCCCACGTGCTGATTTCTCCCCCTTTGCTGATAACCTGCGCGCGGTCGGGGTCATAAAATGAAAGGATGGATGCCTGCGCGAAAACGTTGGTCGTGCCGTTGCCGTCGGGATGGTCGGGGTTGCCCTCAATTTTTGTGGGACGCCCTTCGTGGCTTTCGACCAGCGCGCCGTGAGCATATCCGCCGAACGGAAATGCAGTGGCAAAATAGAGCGGTTTGCCGCCGGGTGTCAGCGATTCGGGTTGCTCGATATACGGGATGATTTTTTCGTTGCGCTGCGAAGGCGGGGTGCAGGCAGTTAACCCTGCCAGCGCCAGCGATGCGCCCATCACCCGCAGAAAACCGCGGCGACTGAATTTATCCGACCACGTTTCGGCTTCGGCGGGAAATTCGTTTTCCAGAAACTCGCGGAACTCGGCGGTGTCTGCCACTTCCTCTAAACTGCGCCAATACCGGCGACCCTGCTTGCCCGCCAATTTCGCCCGAATTTTTGCCAAATCCAACGGTTGTTTTTCCATTACCATAGTGTTTTCACCAATCTATGCTTCAAAGAATTACCGATGACAAAGCGAGCAATCGGTCAGTTGTTTGACTTGAATATCGTATTCCGCCACCAACGCTTTCCCCACTTCCAACTGGTTGGCGGGCGGCTGCCAGTCCATATTGTAAACTTCATCCAATGGACGAACATACTGTTCCGGCGCGCGGTGACAGTCCAAACACCACATCATATACAGACTTTCGCCTTTGGCAGTGAGCGCCATTTCATCCACCTGCCCGTGGCACGTGGAACACCCCACCCCTTTTTTAATGTGAATGCTGTGGTTAAAATAGACATAATCCGCGAGGTTGTTCACCCGCGTCCACTCCAGCGGTTCGCCGGTTTTGTAACTGTTGCGCACCGGTTCCAGCACCGGCGCATCAGAGAAAATTTGCGAGTGGCAGGTCATACAGGTTTTCACCGGAGGGATACCGGCAAATGCCGCTTCGTCCACCGAGGTGTGGCAGTAGAGGCATTCGAGACCCACATCTTTGACGTGGTGACGGTGACTGAACGGAACCGGCTGCTCTCTGGCAACACCGACCATCGTGCTGAACGGCGACAGGATGAACAACCACCCGCCAAAACCAATCAGCCCAACCAGCAACACGCCGCCCACGATGCTCAATTTTGCATAAACATTCGCACTTGGATGAAAAATTTGGGACATTGAGACACCTTGCTCTTCATATTTTTTTCTGTGAGAGAAAGTCACGAAAAGATGGCATTTAAAACTATGTGAATTATCATTTCGCGAGATTAAATCCCCATAAAATGAAAATAAAAACCGCATTAAAAATCTAATGGGAGATTAAATTCGGCTGATAAACGGGACTGTTTGCAAAAATACTCGCTTGTGGCTATGATGCCGGTAATTATGTACTGAGGTTACGCAGTCGACACTTTGACAAAACAGATGTTACGATGTAATGGCAACAAATACTGTTAGCGAATTTCCCCCATCCCCCCTGTATCCCCCCTTCCCTGAGGGGGAGGGGGCAAATCCGCGGCAACACAATATCGAACACT
>JALVZI010000608.1:0-1792 GCA_027022125.1 Anaerolineae bacterium
TTTTAAATGTCATTCCCGCTTGCGCGGGAATGACATCATAAAAATTACCGATGATTTTTGTAATTTTGACACACTTTTCAAAAGTTTCATTTAGTTCATTGAAAAATCAGAGCAGTCTGTGTTGCCCTCATTGTTTTCCAATATCTACAAGCAGAAATACGAAAACTCTAGCCGATGAAACAAATAGATGGTTGAAATGTCACTACCAAAACAATGTTCACAAAAAGATATGTTATCCACAAATTGCAACACGTTATCAACCTGTTGCGCAAATGAAAAATTGCAAAATTCAGATGAATTTTGTTTTGCTGTGTTCCGACAAGCCATCGTATTTAAACAAGATGCTTGTTGGACATTCATTGTCACTAAATATCACTTGCTGGTTGCTGGCTGGGTAACACTCCAAATGGGTAAAGAAAATAACATTCTTGGAAACACTGTTGGCGATTTAATTCAGCATACCTTTTTAAAGTTTTGGCAAAATTATACCGCAGAGAAAATAGATCGAGCCACCACTTTGAGGTCAGTGTTGAGTTACTTAAAATCGTGTGCCGCCACGACTGTTTTAGAGCAACGCCGGCGTATGCAAAGTAGACCCAAAGAAGATGAATTTGATACGGTAGATAATGTCGATAAACCGTTTACGAAAAGCACTGAACGAAATGTTGAACAGTATGTTTTCGAGGTAATCCAAAAACAGAACTTGGAGGAAAAACTGGTGTCTCTTTGCAAAAACGAACAGGAAATTGTGTTGATGCAATGCAGTTTCCTGCAAATGATGTCCCCCCGCGACATAATGAAACTGTATCCCGATATGTTTCAGGATATTAAACAAATTTATAGCATCAAACGCGCACTCAAGTCTCGTATTCGGCACAAATTTTTCAACTAATTGCAAAAGAATCTATTTTACGCATTTAACAATATAAAGGTTCTTGGTTGTGCTTTGAGGAAAAATATGGAACATACCTGTATAAATCCGGAAGCAATTGAAGCATGGCAGTACGAAGCGTTCGCGGACGGTGAGCCTATTCAGTCCGTTGCCGAACATATTCAACAGTGCCCCGCTTGCAAACAAAAGGTAGAAGAAATCATTGCCGAAAATCGTGCTATTAGCAACCTATTTGCTGCCGACCGCGCCCATTGTCCTTCCCCGCAAACGTTACAAGCATACTATTTCGGTGAACTAGAAGATGACATTCAGCGGAACGTGCAACATCACCTAAAAAAGTGTATCCATTGTGCGGAAGAAATGGTCTTTTTCAAACATTTTATGTTGTCAAGCGCATCTGATACAGATTCTTTGACAAAAAGTATCCGCCGGAAGATTGCCGCCATTAACACAGATATTCGGTTGAAGATTGCTCGTTTTTTGCAGCCACCGGCACAACCGGCTTTTGCGTTAAGGGGCACAACCGTAAAAACCTTGCTGTATGAAGTGGAAGATGTTGCCATCAGTTTGGAATTTGAGAAAAAATACAAAGAAATGCTGTCTATCACCGGACAAATTCTCGGTGTTAATACCGATACATCCGGCGGAACTATTCGTTTTTTTAGAAAACATGCAGAAGATTTTTCGATAACACAACCGTTACAAGCAAACGGCACGTTTGTTATTGAAAATTGTCCGTATGACGCATACCAAATTATCATCTCACTGCCAAATCAAACAATAATGATTCCGCAAATTACTTTGAACGACGATTTGTTTGCCGTATAATTTGGCTGCCGCCACCCCAAAATGATGGATGAGCATATATTTCTAGAGTTGAAAAAAGTCTCTGATAGCAAT
>JALVZI010000608.1:1802-18682 GCA_027022125.1 Anaerolineae bacterium
GTCAACTACGCTTGCTTATCCAAAAATATGCTTTTTCAACATCCACTATTCAACAACTGAAAAAACTATCTGCAACCTACTATTTTAGCGACCCTAAAAAAGCGCTGGCTATTGCTACCGTTGCTCACAAACTCGGCAAACTGCTTTCTGACCCTCTGGCAGTGGCATGGGGGCGCTGGACGATGGCAAATGCTTTGATGTTCACTAACCAATACCAAAAATCCGATGCACTTTTTCGGCAAGCCCGCACAGGTTTTCTTGCCGCCGGAGACCAACTAAATGCCGCGCGGATGGGCGTTGGGCATATTTGGGCGTTGGCATATTTGGGCAAACTCGATGAGGCACAGACTTTAGCCGATAGGATTGAACCGGTGTTGGCACTATCTTCCATTGGAAACACAGACGATTTAACCCGATTGGCGAGTCTCTACAATAACGTTGGTATCGCCTATGAATTATCGGGGCAGTTTGAAGAAGCATTGGCTGCCTATGAAAAGAAATTGCAAATTGTACGCTCTAAAAACAACCAAATACATGTTGCCAGAGCACAACATAATCGAGCTTTATGTTTGATGAAATTGAATATGTTCTCAGAAGCGGCAGCAGCGTTTTATGCCGCCGCCGATATTTTTACGCGCGAAAAACTCGATGTGGATTTAGCCCGTCTCTACACCAACCGAGCCAGATTTTTCGCGCTTCAAAAAATGTTTGCCGCTGCGAAGGAAGATTTGCAAAAAGCGGAACAGTTATTGGAAGCAAAACATCTGTTGCGCCAACAACAAACTTTAACCATCTACCGTGCATTGGTCATCCTAAAATCCGATGAGCCGGTAGACGAAAATTTGTGTAAAACTCTGGCGGTCGCTCAATCTATATTTTCGCAAGATGGACCCGTTTATCAAGAAGGATTGGCTTGGATTGCCATTGGACACTGTCGCCTAAAACTTGGACAACTGCTGCCGGCTCAAAATGCTTTCGAAAAAGCGATGGAAACCACTATCGGGCGGGCAGAGCAGACCATTGCATATCTGGCGTTGCATGGATTGGGAATATCCTTCTATCGGCAGGGACAAACCGACTTGGCTATACAACACTATCTGCAATCTATTGATAAGATAGAAAGAATGCGTACTGATTTTCGGATTGAGACATTTCGTGCCGGATTTTTGTTCGATAAAACCGTTGTCTATCAAGAATTGGCGTTGATTTACGCCCGCAACAGTAAGATGGACTACGCTTTGTTTACGATTGAGCGGGTGCGAGGGCGCATTTTATTGGAACGCATGTACTTCAAACTCGTCCAGCAAGTTTCCAGACTGACCACACAAGAAAACGACCAATTGAATACAGTTGCCAAAGAACTCTCAGAGGTTCTAACAAAACTCGAAACACTTTACCATCAAGCACAGATATTACAACAAACCGATGAAATTGCTGCGGAAAACGACCAAAAATTGCAACACTTATTGGCTAATATTGAGGAATTTGAAAATCGAGTCAATGTGCTGGTTCGGCAAATTGAACGTTCGCAACCTTTATTTGCCTCTGCTATACGGCAAACGCCCGATACACTGACTGCAAGCATTTCAGCCACGCTGCATAATGAGTTGTTGTTGGAATACCACTACGCCGCCGGGTATTTATGGGTATTTGTGATAACCTCACGCGGGATTCAAGCGCATATCAAATTATGCTCAACGGATGAACTGGAAACCGCGCAAAACAATTTTTCAATTGCAGTCACACGACTGCTGGGCATAATGGCACAATATGCCCCGGAAGTGGTAAATCGTTTCCAGCCTTCATTGCTGGCGGATATTCAACAACAATTGCAAAACCTTTACGCGCTGTTGCTGCAACCCGCAGCAGAGTATCTAAAAAACCATCGTACCGTTATCATTTCTCCGGTGAATGTCTTACATTACATTCCGTTTCACGCGCTGTACGATGGAAAAGAATACACAATCGAAAAATACGATATAAGTTATACCCCAAGTTTATCTGTGTTGAACCAATGTTGTCGCCCGAAATTAGAAAGCCGCCATAAACTGATTATGGGATATAACCGGGGTAATCTGGCACAAATTTCAACGGAAGTGGCAACTGTTCACAAGTTTTTCCCGGACGCAAAATTCTTTGTGAGTACCGAAGCCACCTGCGTCAATTTTTTAAATGAAGTTCGGCGTTACGGCACTTTAGATTTTATCCATCTGGCAACTCACGCCCAATTTCGCGCCGACAACACCATGTTATCGTATTTTGAAATGGCAGACCGCAGATTAACGCTTGCCGAAATCGCTCGTCTGAATTTAGACATCAATACGGTTGTGCTCAGCGGTTGTGAAACGGGAACCGGTCAACTGTACGGAGAAGATTTATTCAGTTTAGCCGGAGGCTTTTTGGGCGCAGGGGTACAATCTATTGTGGTAAGTTTATGGCAAGTTGAAGACCGTATGGCGGCATACTTTATGGAACATTTTTATCAATCTTACACCGCAGGGGCGTCGCGCGTAAAGGCGATTGCCGCCGCACAACGCCAGATAATACAATTTGGACGTGAACACTTTGATGAATATGCCTACTATACCCATCCGGCATATTGGGCGCCGTTTATTTTAATTGGCAATTGGCAGTGAGGTGGAATGATGCGTAAAACATTTTTAACGGGGATATTGACCATTCTTCTTTTGTTTGTATCGTTATTATCATTAGATTTGCTGGCTGCTCCAACCCAACCGGCAGGTGAACATTGCGGGGATGTGGGACCATTGCCCATCAACGCCTCTGATTTTTGTGGATGCACTTGGGGCAAGGTTCGTTTTCAAGGACAAGTCGTACCTGGCGCGGTGATTACGTTAACGTTCAATAACCAATCTATTACCCAAACAACCCAGCTTACGTCTCTCGAAGCGGAACCATACTTCGACCTGACGGCTCATAACCTCGGCGCAAAACGAGGAGATGTTTTAACTTTGACGGCGCAATTTGCCGGAAAAACTGTTAAACGTACTTTCCGCGCTTTGCCCCAATCTAACGGTGAACAACGTATTGACCTAACCTTTACAAAACAAGGGCGATGGGCACCTCTAATAACAGGCGGCTATACCCAAACGCTGGCAATCAGCCAAAGCACGGTGTGGGCTGGTGGTGCGGCAGGCGTAATTGAGATAGATTTGAATACCGGTATTACCCAATCACATACGCTTCCATGGGCAGAACAATCGATTCGCGCATTAGCAATAGGGCAGAACGGGCATGTATGGGTGGCAGGGAATAGCGGTGTTGCAGAACTTTACAACGCCACCTGGCATACACACACCCTGCCCATTAGCGGAACGCCCCGCGCCCTGACCGTAGACCCAGCCAACGGCACAATATGGCTGGGAAGCGGAGACGGCGCAACTGGCGCGCTGGCTCGTTACACTGGCAGTTGGCAAAAGGTAAAAACCTTTAACGCGCCGGTAACAACGCTGGCTGTAGATAGTGTCGGGCGGTTATGGGCAGGAGTTTGGGGAAAAGGTATCTTTCGGCAGGATGGAAGCGGCAGTTGGCTGCAATACCGGGTTGCCGATGGACTCCCTTCAGACAGCGTGTTGTCGCTGGCTGCTGGGCAAAATGCAGTTTGGGTGGGAACTGTTCCCTATCTCAGCGGACAGGGTCCGCGCGGGGGCGTGGGACGCTACAATTTAAATAGCGACTCGTGGCAAGTTTATACCACTTCCCACGGCTTGCCTGCCGACCACTACTTGCCGCAATCTCCGGCTCCGGTCTATGCGCTGACTCTACAGAATGATATTCCATGGCTGGGAACCACCGACGGCTTGCGTTTTTTGGCAGGCAAAGACTACTGGGCGGCTTACACTACAACGCACGGACTACGCCCGGCGCCCGTTAAAGCCCTTGCCGGCAACAATAGCACATTGGTAGCGGCAACAACATTGGGCATAGACCGCTTTCTACCCGATGAATCGTTGTCTTATGTGCCGCCAACCGCGCAAATTAACACTATTACCCCTCTCAGCCCAACCACTGATGTAACAATTACTTTAAGCGGTAACGGCACCGGCAGCGAAAGCCACATTGTTGCTTGGGATTGGTCTTCAAATCAAGATGGTCCTTTATGCACCCAAGCAAACTGTACATTACCGGGCAATCTTCTCAGTCGGGGCAATCACACCATTTCCTTTCAAGTACAAGATGAACGGGGATACTGGTCAGCCCCCGCCACCGCCAGCCTGTTTGTAACCGCCAAACAATATATCTACTTGCCGCTGGTAATAAGAAGATAAGGGTATCTGTTCAGCGTACCATTGCAAGCGCGTAGCGCTAAACAATCGGTTGGTTATTCGTCGTTCGCTATTCATATGGCGTTCCATCGGGCAGGCTGAGTAGTATCCTTATTGCATCCTTTTCAAAAGGGGATGAGAAAAAATGAAATCAAAACTTTTATTCTGGATACTCTTGTTTGGTTTGGCAATGCCACTAACCATCATCCTCGCCTTAATTGCCCCCATAGCTCGTGCCGACGGTCCTAAGTTCCATCCTCCCTCTTCCGGTCGTCTTGCTGTGGCAACAGTGACACCGGGCGAACCGGGGCTGAGTTTTAGATACGCCGAGACCTTTGGCATAACGGGCGAAGCGTACACTACCACCACCGCTTACCTCAACTCACCTGCCGGATTGTTTATTGACACTGACGACTCCCTTTATGTTGTCGAATACAAAGGGGATAGAATGTTAAAATACAACGCCGCCGGGCAGCGCGTTCTAACCATCGGTGAGGCAGGGGTGCCGGTTGACGATGGTGACACCAAAGACAACCTCTCTGCGCCTCAAGATGTGGCTACAGACCGCAATAATCACATCTGGATAACCGTGGACAATGCGCTAAAAGAATTTGACACCTCCGGTAAATTGCTGCAAATCTTTCCCCCAGAAAACTATTGGGCTTGGGGAACCGGCAACAACCAATTTAAAAACCCGCGCGGTATCGCCTTTGACTCTGCCGGACGATTATATGTTGCCGATAAAAATAACCATCGCGTTCAAGTTTTTACTTTTACGACCGCTATCACCCTACCACAACCGGTGTACAGTGCCACAATCGGCGTAACCGGTGTTGCAACTGTTACCAACGCAGGTTTCAGCAGCCCCTATCAAATTGCTTTTGATAGCAGTAATCGTATGTATGTGTCTGATAACGGCAACCACCGGATACAACGTTGCCAATATACCGGTGGTGGTTGGCAATGCAGCACGTTTCTCGGAATTGGTGGTGTATATGGCAGTGACTTAACACATTTATTCTATCCTACCGGAATTTTTATTGACTCTAGCGACAACATTTATATTGCCGATAGCGGTAATTACAGAGTACTTAAATGTTCTCTTGCCGGAACTTGCTCATTATTTGCCGGTGTCAGTGGCGAACAAGGCAACGACAATAACCACTTTCAATATCCATTCGATATTGCCCTTGACAGCACCGCTAATGTGTATATTAGCGATTATGGCAACCATCGCGTTCAAAAATACGCTAATGATGGTACATACCTTCAAACTATCGGCTCAACCAACCAGCCATATATAACGGATACAATTCGTTTTAACAACCCCCAAAGTGTAACAGCCACACCTGATGAAGGGCTATTGGTTATCGAAAATGGCGGCTATCGTGTCATAAAATTGAATGCCGCCGGGGAAAGGCAATGGACAATTGGGCAAGCTGGCGTTTACGGCAATGATAACGCCCATTTTGGCAATTGGTGGGCATCATTGGAAGGCGTACCGGCAATAGACCGAAACGGGCGAATTTATATTGCAGATACGGGTAATAACCGCATCCAAATTTTTGATGAAAATGGACAATATCTGGCTACTTTGGGCAGCAGTGGTAACGGTCCCAAACAGTTTTCTTGTCCCGCCGGGGTGGCTATCAACCCGGTTAATGAAGATATTTACATTTTGGACAAGTGTCACCAACGGATTCAAGTATTGGCATCGGATTTGACCTATAAAGGACAAATAGGCGAAACGGATGTACACGGCACGGATAACGAACATTTCTCCGACCCGTGGGGCATAGCCATATCATCTAACGGAACAGTTTTTGTTGCCGATAGTGGCAACCACCGTGTTCAAAAATGTGTTTTTCACAATCCGGGTTATACTTGCACTACTTTTGCCGGTGAAACAAGCGTTTATGCTTCAGATTTTGCCCACTTGCACCCATTGGCTGTGGCAATTGATGCAGAAGACCGTGTTTATGTAGCGGATGAATGGAATATCCGTATTCAGGTATTTGACACTAACGGCGCTTATCTTACCACTATCGGCGGCAGATGGGGTGACGATGTGAACGAAATGAATTCACCTTCAGGTGTTGCCGTAGATGCCGCCGGCAATGTTTATGTGGCAGACCGTCTGAATCAACGTATCAAAAAGTACGTTCCCGGTGTACCGAATTGGAAGCAAACGAACATCAACGGTTTTGGAGACTTCAATAATCGGTGGATAACACAATTATCCAAATATCAAGGGTATTTGTACGCTGCTGTTGCCAATCACACCAGCGGATGTGAAATATGGCGCACCGCCGACGGCACACATTGGCAGCAAGTTAATACCGGCGGTTTTGGTGATACAGACAATACAACTATTTACGGAATGGTAGAATTTGGCAACAACTTTTATGTTGGAACACTAAATGAAACCGATGGCGGCGAAATATGGCGCTGTCAACAATGTGATGGAAGCGACTGGGTACGAGTTTCCGCCGCTGGTTTTGGTGATATTCACAATAGCGACACCCAGCCGGGTGTAGTATTGGGAGGCTATCTATACGCCGATACAGGAAACAAATCGACCGGTTGCGAAATATGGCGCACCGCCGACGGCACACATTGGGAACAAATCAACACCGATGGCTTTGGCAACGCCCAAAACTGGGCTTGTAGTGTAGAAGTCGTCTTCAAAAACTGGCTTTACATAGGCACATACAACGACCAGTCTGGCGGTGAACTATGGCGTTTTGACGGCACCGACTGGATGCGTATCGGAGCAAGTGGTTTTGGCGATGCCAACAACCAATCTTTGGTGCCCCTAATTGCAAATGACGGCTATCTGTATATAGGCGCGTGGAATGAAACAACCGGCGTCGAAGTATGGCGTTCTACCGATGGACTTGGCTGGAACCAAGTTAATACCGACGGTTTTGGCAACTCAAATAATACCGGTGTTTTTGATTTCTCGGCAGCTGTATTTAATAACGAATTGTACATCAGCGTAAATAATCAACCGGAAGGGCTAGAAATATGGAAAACCAAACAGGGAACTACCTGGCAACAAGTAATGGCGGGCGGCTTTGGCGACAAAAATAATAATGAAGCACCAGAGCCGCTGCTGGTTTTTAATAATCAACTGTATGCCAGTGCCTCAAATCCGGTCAACGGAGTAAAAATTTGGCAGTTTACAGCAGAAGATGCCTACGAGCCGGACGACAACTGCCCCCAAGCCAACCTTCTTGCCACCAACGGTATTCCCCAAAGTCATAATTTTCACAACCAAGGAGACACGGATTGGGCAAAATTCAATGTCATTTCGGGGACAACCTATGTGTTGCAAGCAACGGCAACCGGACCGGACGCCGATTTGGCGTTGGAATTGTATGACGGCTGCAGTGGCAACCTCAGTGGTGGCGATGATAACGCATTCAGTGCAGATGCCCGTCTCGTATTCACTGCTCCGGCAGACGGCACATATTATGCAAAAGTTTTTAATGCTGACACAACGAGTTACGGCACGGACGTAACTTACGAACTTTCGGTACGAACGCAATCCCCCGGAGGTGTGGTACTCATCGTTGCCGGTCACGATGATAACTATCGATTGCAAAACAATATCCTTTATGCAACCAACTTTGCGTATCGTACTTTTCTGAATAGCGGTATTCCCAAAAGCCACATCCGTTATCTCAGTACAATTAACGACAGCCGCACCGACGCCGACGGCGATGGCATCAGCGATGTGTACGCCTCGTCAGCATCAGCAAATGTGTATAATGCGCTGACCGTCTGGGCGGCTAATCTGGCTGACAGTCGGACGCCCTTCTACCTTTACCTGATGGACCACGGCGGCGTGGATGTATTTTTAAGCAACGGGAACAGTGACCGTATCAGTGCAACACAGTTGGATACCTGGCTTGCCACATTAGAGAGCGCCACAGGAACACCGGTGAGCGTAATATACGAAGCTTGTCAATCGGGGAGTTTCATCGATGGGGATGAAGAGATTAGTCGTTCGGGGCGGGTGGTGATAGCGTCAACCGGGCGGCAGAACAACGCTTATCCCACTCCGGGGCGAGGGGCGATATTTTCAGATGCTTTCTTTACCGGGTTGGGGCAGAGCCTGGATTTATATACGGCATTTCAATGGGGAACAGCGGCAGTGCAGGCAAGTGGATTGTGGCAAACGCCTTGGCTGGACGATAACGGCAATGCCGTGCCGAATGACGATACAGACGGGAAGATAGCAGCCGGTCGCGGATTGGCAAACTTTGCTTTCAGCGGAGAACGTCCACCGGTGATAGATGCCATTCGGTCGCCGGTAATTGGAGAGAACGGCGAAGGTACACTGCGAGTAGAAGTGCGGGACGATACCGGCATAGCCAAAGTATGGACCGAGATTTACACACCCTCATTTGTAGAACCGGCGCCGGCGGCAGATGGCACAATACCGGACTTGAACTTGCCGGAAGTGACGTTGTCGGATAGCAATGGAGACGGCGTATATATTGGCGTGTACGAGGGATTTACCACAGATGGAGACTATCGTTTGGTAACGTATGCGGAAGATAACGCCGGTAACTTATCGCAACCATCGGTATACACCGTGACGGTGGGGCAAACTATGGTTTACCTGCCCCTAATTCTGCGAAATTGAAGGGGTTGAGAAACAAAAGAAGTGCTTTGATGCATTAAATAGTATGAGGTAGCGTAACATTAAACCGTGATTACTTGAGAGACGTTAAAAATCAGCCACGAATTTCCACAGATTACACGAATTATCGAACAAAAATTAACAAAAATTCGTGAAATTCGTGAAAATTCGTGGCTAAATTTTTGTTTGGTGAGCAAAATGCGTAAGTCCTGTTTATCTTACTGCGGTGGCATTTTCGTAGAGACGCCCAAATTGGGCATCTCTACGGGATTGATCAGTATACGTTTTCCCCTGCCGACGCAGAGCATATCGAAGGGTGAAATCGGCAAGATACCATTGCATGGTACACGGTGAACTAAATGAAACTTTTGAAAAGTGTGCCCAAATTACAAAAACCATCGGCAATTTTTTAAATGTCATTCCCGCGAAAGCGGGAATCTACTATGTTTTGCTGTGGATTCCGGATATTTCCCTGCGGGAAATTCCGGAATGACATTTAAAATCCGTGAAATTTGTGAAAATTCGTGGTTGAATTTCAAACACACAAAAAGTTTCAACCAGTTCGGTTACATGTGAAGAGTAATTTATCATACGAACGGGAGAAAACATGAACGCTAAATTGGCTTTTACCACCTTATTGGTTGCATTGTTATTAGTGTCTTTAAGTGTTTTGCTATCGCCGGTTTTAACCATCGCCGCACCGCCACCACTGACACATACATCCACATCCACGATTGCAACCTCTACTGCAAAAACCGCAACGCCATTGAGCAAAAACAACAATCAAAAAAACGCAATTGATAGTCTAGTGGCTGCGCCCGATTTAATCGTTGAAAGCATTGTTTATAGCCCTACCAACCCGGCGGTTAGTCAGGGAACAACCATTACGGTTACGGTCAAAAATCAGGGGGGTGAAGCGGCTTCTGGTTTTTACGTTCACTTATATATTGACCCTGCCGATGAGCCACCCATCAGTACCACAACTTATACATCTCGTACATATTGGGGAGTTCCTCTTAATCCGGGTTCTTCATTTAAATGGGTACGCACCAACCAAACCTTTGCCGTCAGCGGTACACACCGAATTTACGCTTGGGTAGACCGAGATAATCAAATAGCCGAATCCAATGAAAACAACAACCAAAAGAGTGTCAACATCTTTGTCGGTTCATCTTCCGGTGCCGACGGTTATGAGCCGGACAATACCTGCGCGCAAGCGTCCTCTATTACCACCGATGGCGCAGAGCAATTACACAACCTTTATCCCGTACCGGACCAAGACTGGGTAAAGTTTTCGGCTACTGCCGGCGTTCTGTACCGCGTGCAAGCTCTTGCCGACGGCGCTGATGCAGATTTGTCTATTGAATTGTATAGCACCTGCGACGGCGAACCCAGTTTTGGCAGCGGCGCAGAATTTGAATTTACCCCTCCGGCAGACGGAACTTACTACCTGAAAATCGAACACACGCAAGACACTTATGGATCGGATACCACTTACCGGCTGAAAGTAACAACGCAAAATAATTGCGCCGGTTTTTACGAACCTAATGATACTTGTAATATGGCGAAGGATATTGCAGTAAACGGGGTGTCACAAACACATAACTTTTGCCGAAAAGATGACACAGATTGGAGCCGTTTTCCTGTTCAAGCAGGTAGTGTATATCGTATTTCCGCCAGTAATATAGGTGCTGATGCAAATGCTCAATTAAGCCTTTATGGTAATTGCCAAGAAGTGTCCTTTGGCAGCGGACAACAACACATAGACTTTCCTGCTTCTTACAACGGATTTGTATTTGTTAAAATAGAAAACCAGCCGGGAACGCTTTATGGCAGCAATACAGAGTATCACCTTCAGGTTTCTCGAATCAACGGGTGCAATACAGATGCGTTTGAAATGGACGACACACCGGTAGATGCAAGCACATTAAATCTTGGCGGCACGGGGCAAACACATAATATCTGCCCGGCGGGGGATGTAGATTGGGCTAAATTTCAAGCAACCGCCGGTCTTACCTACACTATGGAAACTTTGAATCTGGGCAGCAAAGGAGACACAAAAATGTGTCTCTACAACGCCGACGGCACAACGCGGTTAATTTGTGATGACGACAATGGCGCCGGATATGGGTCTCGAATAACATGGGTAGCGCCGAGTACCGGCAACTATATGCTGCGAGTACAACACTATGATGCCGGTATGGCAGGCGATGATACACAATATGATTTGCGCGTTTTCACCGGCATTTGCCAAACAGACCACTACGAAACAGACAACTCGCGCAGTGAAGCCTCAAGTATTACGGTTGACGGAAGTACGCGCGACCACAACTTTTGCCCCAAAGGAGACGTTGATTGGACATCCTTTGATATTAGTACGCCGGGCAACTATATAATTGAAACCGTCAATTTGGGCGTAGAGGCAGATACAGTTATCGAACTTTACGATACTGCCGGAAACTTCATCGCAAGTAACGACGACGGTGATAACGGCACTGCTTCTCGATTGTACCACAATTTCAGCACCGCCGGCACCTATTACGTTAAAGTGCGCCCCTACAACGCTTTTCGGTACGGCAGTGGTACAAAATACTCTTTAAAAATTTATCCGGGGACTCCCACGCCACCCACAGCAACGCCAACGCCTACCCTCACCCCCACTGCTACACCTACGCCGCCGCCTTCGCAGGTACAAACAATCATCTTGTACAATCGAGACCGCACAGCCGCGCTATACGGTAGCGCAACCGCAGACCAACTGACAAACAAACTTTATGCTTTAGCCCGACACACTCAGGTAAAAGGGGATGTCATCTTGTTAAACAACAATGCTACGGTTAAGTCTGCGTATACAGATTGGGTATCTCACCTGAATGATGTTGATAAAGCCAATCAAGTATCTGCCGCCATCCGCAGTCTAATCATGAACTACTTACAACAACACAAAGATGTAAAATACATCGTTTTGGTTGGCGATGACCGCTTACTCCCTTTTCGGCGAGTTATTGACAATACACCCAATGAAAAGTTCCGAGAACATCGCTACGCAAAAGCAGATAGTAATAATCCTACCGGTGCAGCCTTGCAAGCCAACTACTTCCTCAGTGATGATTATTACGCTGACCGTCAACCAACTCCCTTTAACGAGCGAGAACTATACATTCCGGACTTGGCAATCGGGCGGTTAATAGAAAGCCCCACCGAAATTATGGCTTTTATCGACAACTTTTTACTTTCTCCCGTTACTACGGTAAACAAAGCGTTGATAACCGGCTATGATTTTGTGCAAGATGTAGGTAGCGGCAACTGCCAAGACTGGCAGGCAAATATAGGAAATAACCAAGTCGATTGCACATTAATAGGGAGTATGTGGTCAGCTAACGATTATCGCAACAAACAGTTACATGCTTCTCCACCTTTTAAAATACAGTCTATAAACGGACACGCCAACCATTATATGGAAGGCGTGCCCAACCAGAATGAACAATCTATCAATGCCACAGAAATTGCCGGTGCGACATCTGATTTAAGTGGCGCACTAATTTATACTTTGGGCTGCCACAGCGGGTTGAATGTCCCACCTTCCAACACATTAGGACCAATTGATTTAGCGCAAGCCTTTGCTCAAAAGAAAGCAAACTACGTTGCCAATACCGGCTACGGCTGGGGCGGGCATGGTCAAATCGTCTTGTCCGAAAAACTAATACGCTTTTATAACCAAGAATTGGTCAAGAGTTCGAGTTCGGATGTTGCCATAGGTGATGCGCTGAAAATTGCCAAACAACGCTATTATCAGCAACATCAAAAATTTACCGGGTATGACGAAAAAATACTGGAAGAACTTACACTTTACGGGTTGCCGATGTATCGGTTGCATACCGGTACCAACCGTGCCGTCTCTACCGGTAATGATTTTCCCAGTGTTGATTTAACGGCTAACTTGCCGGGTAGTTTTGGTAATGAAACGGTAATGTCCGGCACAATTAACATTCAACTAACCGGCGCATTGGGTGCAGACCAAGTAATGACCAAAGTTGATGACAACGATGGCAGTTATTATACTTTAGACGGACACTATCATGCTACCACCGGACAGCCGGTTCAGCCCCTTTTCTTTATCGATATAACTTCCGGTGGGCAAACGGCACGCTCGGTAGTATTTCGAGGCGGTAGTTATGAGGCACTGAGTAACTTCAATCCTTTGATTCTTTCGCCGGTCAACGATTACCTCACTCAAACTACTGAAATCTCACTTGATGCGGATAATGGCTGGTTTCCGGCAACACCTTTGGGACTGCAAAATCAGGAAGATTATTCTAATTTGGTTGTTCAAATGGGACAATATAACACCGGCAGCCAAGAAGCGCGTCTGTATAACGATATGCAAGTAGACCTTTATTACAGCACGAGTTCAGACAGAAATGCACCGGAAATAACTGTTGTAGATGGACTATATGACCAAAACACCGGTGAAGTTGAGGTTAAAGTTGGCGCTATTGATGACGCTTCCGGTATTCAGACAGTCATAGTGGTTTATAATGACCCAAGCAATTTAATGGAAAAGAGTCTCTCTTTACATTTTGATACTGATATGCACAAATGGGTTGGCTCTTTCCCGGGCACTCCAACAACAGACTATTGGGTTCAAGCGATAGATGGTGCCGGAAACAAGACAGAAGCCACCAATAAAGGTGTACATTTCACGCCCGGTGAAAAACCGGCTGAAGGCAGCTTCCATACTGTTTACCTGCCACTTGTCATAAAATAAATATAGAACTGATTGAAATCTTTTGTGTATTTAGGTTCTGTTGACGTTTGCCGATTTTCACCCTTCGATACGCCCTGCGGCTACTCAGGATGCGTTTTTCCCGCTGAAAACAAGACGTCAACACGCTCTAAAATTCAACCACGAATTCTCACAAATTTCACGGATTTTGAATGTCATACCGGATATTTCCCTGCAAGAAATTCCGGTATCCAGAATAAAATGATGGATTCTCGCTTTCGCATCCGCAGGGCACAGGCGGGAATGACATCAGATAAAATATAGCGAAAAATCACCTTTCATCGTTTTAAAAAACAATCTCAAACCAAATTTGGCACTTTTGCAAGAGGTCTATTTAAAAAATTGCCGATGGTTTCCGTAACTTTGGCACACTTTTCAAAAGTTTCATTTAGTTACTCACCTTACGTAGTTCGAGATTTAACAAGCATTCCATATTGTGTCATAGCGGATTTGCCCCCTTCCCCGAGGGGAAGGGGGGATACAGGGGGGATGAGAGAAATCCTCAAAAGGCATTTGTTGCCAATAAATCACTCACCTTACGCAGTTCGAGATTTTTAACAAGCATTCCATATTGTGCCATAGCGGATTTGCCCCCTTCCCCGAGGGGAAAGGGGGATACAGGGGGGATGTCGTTTTGAACTAAATGAAACTTTTGAGAAGTGTGCCAAAATTACAGAGACCATCGGCAATTTTTTTAAATGTCATTCCCGCTTGCGCGGGAATCCACGATGTTTTGCTGTGGATTCCGGATATTTCCCTGCGGGAAATTTCGGAATGACATTTAAAACCCGTGAAATTTGTGAAAATTCGTGGCTGAATTTCAAACACACAAAAAGTTTCAATAAGTTCTTTGTCAAATTCTCGACTGCGTAACATCAGTAAATCATAATTTTCGTACAGAATCTGACTTATCGAGTCCCATAGTGCATCATCCAATCTAAAAAGTAGGATTATGCCGTCTGTAATGGCTCATCTGAAAATCTTCACCACAGAGGCACAGAGACACGGAGAATTCAAAAATTTTTGAGTTTCAGTTCAAATTTTCATCAAAAATTACAAATTCTGCTGTATAGTCGGCTCTCAAACCTTATTTTTCTCTGTTTCTCTGCGCCTCTGCGGTTTAATTTTTTCACGGGCAATAACCCGACAATTAAGGTTGGACGATGTAATAGATATGTGCATCCAATTATCGAACGAAAGATTTTACGGCAGATGCACCGTCTGCACGGGGATAGCTGCATCGGGCAGCGGCGAACCATCCGGCGCGAAAAAGGGCAGCCGCGTGCCGGAGGCATCGTACATACCCGCCACCAGCCGGTAATCGCCGGGCGGCAAATCGGCGGGCAGTTCGATGGTGTGGGGGTCGTATATCAAATCGTTTTTCTGCCACTTGTCTGTGGTTGCGTATCCATCCTGCGGCGGGCTGTCGTGTCCGGCAATATATTGCCCATCGGTGGACAAGAGTTGGGTGAACACCGTGAAATTATGCGGCACACCCATTGATGCCAGCGCCGTCAATTGCCCGGTAGCGTGCCAAAAGAGTTGCACCGTCAGCGCGCCGTCATCTTTTTGCACCGCTGCCGCCGCCAACTCGATGCCGTTTTCGGCAGCAGCCAGTTTCGGCGGGGTAATGCCCGAATCGGAAAAATCAACCAACTGCAACTCGGCAAAATCAGATTCAAATTGATGGTAGCGTGCCACAATTTTGCCTTTTTCCGCCAAATCACGCACCACCAGTTCCTGTGTTCTGGCAAAAACCCACGCATACGATTCGCCCTGAATCGCCTCATCCACCGTTGGCGGATTGGGGATGCCCACTGCCGGATAATTATTGCTGTCCACCAGTTTCATTCGATATTTATCGTGCAAAAAGGCATATTCCCGCCGATAAAAATTGGGGGTGGCAATCACCAGCGCGGGATTATCATCACCGGCAGCCGCCGCCAAAAACTGTGCCGGGGTTGAAACACCCCATAATTTTTGCTGAATGAAATAATGGTTCGCCGCGCGGGGGAGCAGCGCCGCCATCCAGAGGAAAATGATTACCAGAAAACCAGTCCGCAATATGGGGGTGAATTGTGAGGCGTGATACGTGAAACGTGATTTGAAATTTGGAACGTGAAACTTGAAACTTTGAACATTATTGAACACCAAACCGGCAAACTCTCCCGCCAGCGCAGCGAACACGGCGAAACGCAGCCACACCACCGCCGACAGCAGCCAATCCGCATCAGGCAACAGCACAAAATAGCCCGGCTGTTCCAGCACGTTCAGCGCGGTGAGCGCCAGTGCATATCCCACCCCCGCCCAATTTGGCAGCAGTAAAATAATGAACGGCAGCAAATATACAATAAATTGCGGGCTGTATCCTTTGGAATACATCAGAAACAGCACGATGGTGAATCCGGCAAACGCCAGCACCCGGCGCGGGGCGGTGTCTTTCGGGCGGGCGAAAAACGCCAGCAGATAGACGGCGGCAAATGCCAGCGAAATCCACAGCCACGGCAAACTCGACGGATGCACGGCGAAAACCGTTTCGGCGGGGTTGAAACGGTCGCCAGCCAGTTGCCCGTAACCGAAATAGCCTTCCAGCACCGCCCACACCGTTTCCCAACTGGAACGCCCCAGCACGGCGCGCAGATATGCCAGCAGCCATTGCGGCGCGGTCAGCAGAAACGGTGACGCCACTGCCAGCGCCGTCACCGCCAGCAGTGCGCCATAGCCCAGCCAGCCCGTCGCCACCCGCCGCAGGTTGCTGCGATGGCGGTGGAATATCACCCACGCGGCAATACCGGCAGTGATGAGCGGGGTTACTTTCACCCAAAAACCGATACCCGCCACCACTGCCGCCCAGCGATATTTTTCCGCCAGAATCAATGCCAGCGCCAGCAGGATGAAAAAGAGCGCAATCGCATCAAAATCGCCGAGCAGGGTGAAAACGGGCGCGAACAGCAGGGCATACAGCCACAGCGGGCGCATCTGTGCCGTCCGCTCGGCAAACAATCGCCGCGCCAGCCGGTAGATGAGCCAAAAGTTCCCCGTTTCAAACAGCACCACCACACTGCCCCAGATGGTCACAAACCACAAACGCGGTTCTTCCAACCACTGCGGAATCAGCAGCGATAACCGGTATGCGCCGGTCATCGCCAGCGGGATG
>JALVZI010000609.1 GCA_027022125.1 Anaerolineae bacterium
GCGCCGTATGCCGGTTGTGCCATCGGCGAATACTTTATGGAACAGGGCAAAGATGCGCTGGTAGTTTACGATGACCTCAGTAAACACGCGTGGGCGTATCGCCAAATTTCGCTGCTGCTGCGCCGTCCCCCCGGACGCGAGGCATATCCCGGCGATCTGTTCTACCTGCACTCGCGCTTGCTGGAACGCGCCGCGCGATTGTCGGAAGCCAATGGCGGCGGCTCGCTCACCGCGCTGCCCATCATCGAAACGCTAGCCGGTGATGTGAGCGCGTATGTGCCCACCAACGTCATTTCCATCACCGACGGGCAAATCTATCTGGAAAGCGATTTGTTCTTCTCCGGGCAGCGCCCCGCGGTGAACGCCGGTCTGTCGGTGTCTCGTGTGGGTGGCGATGCGCAAACGAAGATTATGAAGAAAGTTGCCGGTCGGTTGCGGCTTGAATTGGCTGCCTACCGCGAACTTGCCGCTTTCGCGCTCTTCTCATCGGATTTGGACTCGGCGACCAAACGCCAGTTAGACCGTGGTCAGCGGTTGATGGAAATGCTGAAACAGCCGCAATATGCGCCTATTCCTTTGGTTGACCAAGTGGTGAGCATTTATGCCGTCACCAACGGGTACACCGATGAAGTGGCGGTGAACAACATTTCCGCATACATCAAAGAATTGCGCCAGCACGTCAACACCAACCATCCCGATTTGGTGCAATCCATTTTGACGGAAAAAGCACTGACCCCGGAAATTGAATCGGCGATGAAAGGTGCGATTGACGGCTTTAATGCCGGTGTCGGCGCGAAATTCATCAACAAATAAATTAGTCCGCGAGGTATTCGGTGGCTTCATTAAGAGACATTAAACGAAGAATCGGCGGTGTGAAAAACATATCGCAGGTAACGCGGGCGATGCAGATGATTGCCGCGGCAAAAATGCGCCGCGCGCAGGAACAGGTTCGAGCCAGCCGCCCCTATGCTGAAAAGGCGTGGGAAGTGTTGGTGCATCTGTCGCAACAGCCCGATGCCAAAGGGCAATTGCATCCCCTTTTATCGGCGCGCCCCATCAACAAAGTTTGCGTGGTTTTAATTACCGCCGACCGGGGGCTGGCGGGTGGCTATAACTCAAATATCATCCGCACCACCGCTCATTTCCTTAAAGACTATAACAAACCGGTTTCGCTGGTTACGGTCGGGCGAAAGGGACGCAGTTTCTTTTCCAGAACCAAATATCCCATCATCGCCGAATTTAGCGGCATTCCCGACCGCCCGACGCTGCTGGATGTGTTGCCCATTGCCCGTATCGTCATCAATGATTTTCTGGAAGGAAAATACGACGAAGTGTATCTGGCATACACCGATTTTATCAACACGGTGGTGCAGCGACCGGTTGTGAAACGGTTGTTGCCACTGTTGCCCGAAAAAATGGATGAACAAGCAGTAGTGGAACACGTTGGACAGGCTGTGGGCAGCCGCCACCCGTACATTTACGAACCCGGTCCGGTAGAATTGCTCGACACAATTTTGCCGCGATTTACAGAGTTGCAGGTGTATCAAGCCGTGCTGGAATCGCTGGCAAGCGAACACTCCGCACGAATGGTCGCCATGCGCAGCGCCACCGACAACGCCAATGAACTGGTGGCAAACCTGACTCTAACCTATAACCGCGCACGCCAGGAAGCCATCACCAAAGAAATGTTGGACATTGTTGGCGGCGTAGAAGCATTAAAATAGGAGTATGGGCGACCGTTTGCCCGAGACTCCTCGATTCTGGAGGTAAAGAATGGCAGAAACATCTGTTGGTCGAATCGTTCGCATCGCCGGACCCGTTATTGACGTTGAATTTCCGGCTGAACATATGCCCGAAATCTATTTCGCGCTGGAACTTGACCGTGGCGACGACTCGCAGCCGCTGGTAATGGAAGTGCAGCAGCATCTCGGCGATAACGTTGTCCGCACCGTGGCGATGGACTCCACCGACGGGCTTCGCCGCGGGATGGAAGTTGTCAATACCGGCGCACCCATTTCCGTGCCAGTGGGACAAGCCGCGCTGGGGCGTGTGTTCAACGTGCTGGGGCGTCCCGTTGACGGCGAAGGCGAAGTGGACGCGGAAAAATACTATCCCATCCACCGCCCGGCGCCTTCATTTGAAGAGCAAGTTACCCAAGCCGAAATTTTTGAAACCGGCATTAAAGTGATTGACTTGATTGCCCCCTTTACCAAAGGTGGTAAAACCGGTATTTTCGGTGGTGCGGGTGTGGGCAAAACCGTCATCATTATGGAACTCATCCGCTCCATCGCCGCGGAACACGGCGGTTACTCTGTGTTTGCCGGTGTCGGCGAGCGTACCCGCGAAGGGACGGCGCTGCGTCAGGAAATGATTGAAAGCGGCGTGATGGACAAAACCATTATGGTGTTCGGACAGATGAACGAACCGCCCGGCGTGCGTTTGCGTGTGGCGCTGACCGGTTTGACTATGGCGGAATACTTCCGCGACGAAGGGCGCGATGTGCTGCTCTTTATTGACAACATTTTCCGTTTCGTGATGAGCGGTTCGGAAGTGTCGGCGCTGTTGGGGCGTATGCCCAGCGCCGTGGGCTACCAGCCTTCGCTGGGGACGGAGATGGGCGAACTGCAAGAGCGCATTACCTCGACCAAACGCGGCTCCATCACCTCGATGCAGGCAGTGTACGTGCCCGCCGACGACTACACCGACCCCGCGCCGGTTACCACCTTCGCCCACTTGGACGCGACCATTTCGCTGGAACGCTCCATCGCCGAGCAGGGAATTTACCCCGCTGTGGACCCACTCGGTTCAACCAGCCGTATTCTCGACCCGCAAATTGTCGGCGAAGAACATTACAAAGTTGCCCGCGATGCGCAAAGCGTGTTGCAGCGCTATCGAAACCTGCAAGACATCATCGCCATTTTGGGTATTGACGAATTGTCCGACGAAGACAAACTGATTGTGTCGCGCGCCCGGAAAATCCAACGATTCTTCTCGCAACCATTCTTCGTCGCCGAAACCTTCACCGGTATTCCCGGGCGGTATGTGCCGCTGGCAGAAACCGTCAAAGGGTTCCGTATGATTTTGGACGGCGAATTGGACGACATCCCCGAACAAGCGTTTATGATGTGCGGCAACATTGACGAAGTCTTTGAAAAAGCCAAAAGTTTATAGGCTTTAAGTTAGTGGAGGGTATCTATGCCCATTAAATTGGAAATTGTCACTGTGGAACGTATGCTGTACAGTGATGATGTGGATATGGTCATTGCGCCCGGTACGGAAGGGGTAATGGGAATTCTGCCGAATCACGCCGCGCTGCTCACCGCGTTAAATTACGGTGAATTGGTTGTGCGCAAAAAAGGCGAAGATGACCAATCATTTGCCATCGGCGGCGGATTTATGGAAGTTTTGCCCAACAAAGTGACCGTTTTGGCAGATGTCGCCGAGCACGCGGATGAAATTAACATCCAGCGGGCGCAGCAAGCCAGAGACCGCGCCAAAAACCTGCTCGAATCGGGCAATCTTTCAATGGATGATATGGTTCGTGCCGAAGCCGCCATCCGCCGGGCGATGGTGCGCATAAAAGTTGCGCAGAAACGCCGCAAACAGCGACCACTGTCGCACGAGTAATTTGCGCTAAACGCAAAATAACGATTAAATACGGGGGTTAGGAACGTGCATCGTTTCTAGCCCTTGTTTTCTGATAAAACAACAGCATTGTTGGAGTCATAATGTTCGAAAAGCAAATTGGCATTGATTTGGGCACGGTAAATATTTTGGTGTATGTCAAAGGGCGCGGTATCATCTTTAAAGAGCCGTCCATTGTGGCAATTTCGGTGAAAGATGGAAAACCGGTGGCGGTGGGGAAAGAGGCTCTGGAAATGCTGGGGCGCGTTCCCGACACCATCGAAGTGGCGCGCCCGCTGCGCGAAGGCGTTATTGCCGACTACTGGGTCACCGAAGCGATGCTGCGCTATTATGTGCGCCAAATTGTGGGGCGTTACCGTCTTTTTTCGCCGGAACTGATGGTTAGCATTCCGGTGGGCGTTACTAGTGTTGAGCGGCGCGCGGTGGAAGATGCCGCTCGCAAAGCCGTGGGGAAAAACGCCTTCACCATCGAAGAACCGCTGGCAGCCGCCATCGGGGTGGGAATGCCCATCGATACCCCCACCGGCAATATGGTGCTCGACATCGGCGGCGGAACCAGCGAAGCGGCGGTCGTTTCGATGAACGGCATCGTGACCGCCAACTCGGTGCGGGTGGGCGGTTTGAAATTCGATGAGGAAATTGCGGCGTATGTTCGCCGAAAATACAATCTCATCATCGGCGAACAAACTGCCGAGCAGGTGAAAATCGAACTGGGCAGCGCACTGCCGCTGGAAGAAGACCTTTCGATGGAAGTGAAAGGGCGCGACCAGATTGCCGGATTGCCGCGCACCATCACGCTGACCACACAGGAAGTCACCGAGGCGTTGAGCGAACCGCTGGCGACGGTGGTCGGGATGGTGCGCAGTGTGCTGGAGAAAACGCCGCCCGAATTGTCCTCTGACATTATTGACCGGGGGATGGTTATCACCGGTGGTGGGGCGTTATTGCGCAACATTGATAAATTGATGACGCAGGAAACCGGCGTGCCGTGTTATGTGGCGGATAACCCCATCGCCTGCGTGGCGCTTGGGGCGGGGCAGGCGCTCAAAATTCGGCAGGCGCTGGAACGCGCCCGCGCGTATGATTGATTTTTCGGGCAAATAAAAAACGCGCCGCAAATGTGGCGCGTTTTGGTTTTTAAAGCGCGGTTATCGTTTGCAATAATAGGTCATTTTTTGCAGGTGGGCAATCGGGTCGATATTCTGCACTTTCACCTCTGCGGGGACGGTGAGTGTGATGGGCGCATAATTCAAAATTGCCCGCACACCGGCTTCAACCAGTTTTTCAGCAGTCTTCTGTGCCACATTTACCGGCACAGCCAAAATAGCGATGCGAATGCCTTTTTGGCGAATGGTATCTATCATTCCATCCACCGCTTGCACAGTGACGCCGTTTACAATTGTGCCAATCTTTTTGGGGTCACTGTCGAATAATGCCGCGATGCGGAAACCTTTTCTGGTGAATCGCCCGTAATTTGCCAGCGCGTGCCCCAAGTCGCCAACGCCAATCAGCGCCACATCCCACATCATATCCAGATTGAGGATGGTTTTCAGTTGGTCTTTTAAAAATGCGATATGGTAGCCCGTGCCCTGCTTGCCGAATTCCCCGAAATGGGATAAATCTTTGCGAATCTGCGCCGAACTGAACCCCAATCGCGTTGCCAACTCTTGCGACGATGTAACCTCTTTGCCTTCTTCCTGCAATCGCGTTAGTGTGCGCAGGTAAAGCGGCAATCGGCTGACAACAATATCCGGGACAAGTTTTCCAATTTTGGATGAATTGGTATCTGTCATAGATGTACCCCTGTTTGGCTGAAATGGTACAACACCTTATGATAAAATAATATCACAAAATAGCAATGTACGCAATTTCACAAAAGGCGGAAAGAATGGGCGAATCTGCAAATTTGCGAATGGGCGAATGCACTGAACAGCAAGCCGAAATACCGTAGAGGCGGCTCGCGAGCCGCCCCTACGTTTTCACTGTGATTCTCTGTGTTCCATCGTGTCCTGTTTTGGGCGACCACAAGGGTAGCCCCTACGATTTTGGGGTCAGAGCGTGTGCCAGCACATCATCAATCGTTTCGGCTTGCACAAATGTCATCTCTTGCCGAACATCTTCCGGCACGTCTTCCAAATCGGCATCATTCCGTTTGGGGAAAATGACTGTTTTCAGCCCGGCGCGGTGCGCGGCGAGCACCTTCTGTTTCAACCCGCCAATGGGTAGCACCTGCCCCTGCAAACTGATTTCGCCGGTCATCCCCACTTCCGCGCGGACGGGACGCCCGGTAAACAGCGATACCAGCGCGGTGACCATCGTCACCCCCGCCGACGGTCCGTCTTTGGGCACTGCGCCCGCCGGCACGTGCAGATGCACATCGGTATTTTTGAATTTCTCCGGGTCGATGCCCAGTTTTTCATAA
>JALVZI010000610.1 GCA_027022125.1 Anaerolineae bacterium
CCCGTACACGCTGCCCCCCGCCCAATCAAAACTCACCCCCGATGTGCTGTCGCCGGCACGGCCATCCGCAATTTTGCGCGCCGCCCCCGCCGATGCGCCACTGCACAAAACGCTGGTGCGCCATCTGGCGGGTATGAGTCCGCTCATCGCCCGCGAAATCGTCTTTCGCGCCACCGGCAGCACCGATACCCCCGCCGCCACTGCCGACCCCATCGCTCTGCTGGAAACGGTTCGGCTGGTTTACCGGCACATCACCGACCATGCATGGCTGCCGCACGCCGTTTTTTCGCAGGCGCACGCGGTGGAACTGTTTGCCCCCATCGCGCTCACCCACCATCCCCGCGCCGAACCGGTGGAGAGCATGTCCGCCGCCATTGCCGCCCATTTCAACCGCGCCGCCAGCCCCACCGCCGATGGCTATTTCGCCGCGCGATTGCCCGTGCGCCAGCGCATCGAGCGGTTGCAGGAACGATTGCGCCGTCGCTTGCAGAAACTTTCGGCGGATGCGGAAAAGTTGGACAACCCGGAGATTTTCAAACAAAAGGGAAATGCGATTTTGGCGAACAGTTGGCAAATCGCGCCGCGACAGTCATCGCTGGCGGTGGCATGGACGGACGGGGAAACGCTGGAAATCGCGCTCGACCCCGCCCTGACCCCCGCCGAAAATGCGCAACGGTATTTTTCGCGCTATCAAAAAGCCAAACGCGCCACCGAAATCATCCCCGAACAGCGGGCAATCGTCACCCGCGAGCTGGAATATCTGCAACAATTGCTCTTCGATTTGGAGAATGCGGAAAGTCGCCCGGAGATTGACGCGGTGGCGGTGGCGGCGGCGCTGTCGGCATTGGGGGGCGATAACGTCTGCAAGAGTACCAAAAAACGCCAAAAACAACCATCTGCCGGACAACCGCGCCGGTATCTTTCGCCCGATGGGTTTTCGGTGTGGGTGGGCAAAAACGCCGTGCAGAACCATCGTTTGACGTTTGAGCGCGCCGCGCCCAACGATATTTGGCTGCACGCGCGAGGCGTGCCGGGGGCGCATGTGGTCATCTCCACCGCCGAAGGAGAGCCGCCGGAAAGTACCATCGAATGGGCGGCGGGGCTGGCGGCATATTTCTCCAAAAATCGGGGCGAGCCGCAGGTGGATGTGACCGTGACGCGGAAAAAGTATGTCCGCGCCATCAAAGGTGCGCCGCCGGGGCTGGTTTCCGTGCGGCGGGAAAAGACGGTGCGCGTCTCGCCGGTGATGCCGGAAGGGTAAACGGTCGGTTGTTCATTTGATTGGCTAGGGCGTGTTAACGTTTTGTTTTCAGTGGGAAAAACGCCCTTCGATACACCCTGCGGGCTATTCAGGATGAAAAATCGGCAAATGTCAACAAAACCTAGTGCATCGTCAACCTTAATTGTCGGGTTATTGCCCGTGAAAAAATTAAACCACAGAGGCGCAGGGAAATAGAGAAAAATAAGGTTTGAGAGTCGACTATACAGCAGAATTTGTAGTTTTTGATGAAATTTTGAACCGAAACTCAAAAATTTTTAAATTCTCCGCGTCTCTGTGCCTCTGTGGTGAAAATTTTCAGATGAGCCATTACAGACGGCATAATCCTACTTTTTAGATTGGATGATGCACTAGTGCAAAACCAACAAACATTGTCGGTAATAAACCAAATTCTCTTGAAAAATTGTAGGGGCAGTCCTTGTGGCTGCCCTGTTCCAGACGACCACAAGGGTCGCCCCTACATATCAAACGAATATCC
>JALVZI010000611.1 GCA_027022125.1 Anaerolineae bacterium
GGTTAGGGGGAGGGGGAAATCACAATATCAAACACCGGTCAAATCTCAAATCGCGTAATATACCTTTTTTAAGGAGATAAAATTTGTATGGAAAGCAATATGAACGCTGACAATAACCCGTTGGGAGCCATCGGTAACGCCATCGAAAGCAAAACCGGCGGTATCATCATCAATTTTGTGTTGATTCCGGTGCTGGTGATTGCCGCGCTGCTGCTGCCCCCCATCAATTTGGCAAAAACAATCACCACTGCGGGGTACGATACTTTCGACAAAAATACCGGCGGGTCGGTGTCTGACCCGGACGGCACGCGGGTGGATGTTTTGCCGGAGGGGTTGGAAAAAGACATCAGCCTGAAATTGACCCCCATTCCCCGCGATTTGTTTTTGCGCGGTGACACCAACAAAAGTTTGGTGAAAGCGGCAGAACAATTTCCGCCCAATTTGGTCATGAAAAGTCCCTTTTATGAAATTGACCACAAAGGCGCAGACCCCACCGCCGTGATGCTGTATGTGCCCATCCCCAACGAATCCGAACCGTACACCACCCTCGATTTGTACAGTTGGAACGGCAGCAGTTGGGAATGGCTGCCCAGCCATCAGGTTTTGGGCGAAGAAACGCTCGAAGCGCGGCTCGATTTTCTGCCGAAATCGGTGGTGGTGGTACAAACGCATCCCGTGCGACCGTACTTTTCCACCAACCTGACCGCCGGTAGCGTCGTTCCCGATGACGTGAAAGATTCGCTGGTGGAAGTGAATCCGATGGGATTATTCCTCGATGTGGACGGGAAAATTGGCGGCACGCTGGAATCTCTGCCCGCCGATGAAAATGCGCCATACATTATCGTGCCCACCATTCGCAACTGGGAAGATAGCGGCGTGGTTCGCAGCGATTTGATTGATAACATGCTGATTGACCCCGAAGCCCGTCAGCGGCACATTCAAGCCATCACCGATTTGGTGGTCGCGCAGAATTTCGCCGGGGTTGATTTGGATTATCGCGGTATCGCCCCCGATTTGAAAGACGACTATTCGTCATTCATCGCCGATTTGAACGCCGCCCTGCCCGAAAACAAACGGCTTTCGGTGCATGTGGAAACCCCGCACCAAATTTCCGCCGACACGTGGGACACTGGCGCTTTCGATTGGCGCGCGCTGGGCAGAGCCGCCGATGTGGTAAAAGTGCCCACGCCCGTTGACCCCCGCGCATATGTTCCCGGTGGCGAAATGGATAATATGCTGGCATGGGCGGTCGGCGAAATTAACCGCTATAAAATCCAACTGCAACTTTCAACCAAAAGTTTGGAAGAAACCAACGGCATTCGCCGCGAAATTACATACGATGACGCGCTGGCGCCGTTTGGCTACGTGAATATCGCCTCTGGCAGCGCAACCGTTTTGCCGGGGCAAGAGGTTTTGTTCAGCCTGATTGGCTTGCAGGGTTCCACCGGCATTCAATACGATGCCAACAGCGGCACATACTGGTATGCCTATGTGGATACCGCCGGGCAACAGCGCACCGTGTTCATTCAGGATGCGGCGAGCATCGCCAAAAAACTGAATTATGTGGTCAAATACAATCTCGGGGGGGTGGCAGTGCAAAATCTGCTCACCGAACCGAACGACAGCCAAATTTGGGGCGTGGTGAAAGAATTCCTCAATTTGGTCATCCCGCAGGTGCAGAGCAATTTCTCTGTGGTGTGGAAAGTTGATAAAGACCAGAGCGGCGAAGTGGCGGAGCAAGCCGCATCGCTGAACGACCCGAACTTCAAATGGGTTGCGCCGGAAGATGCCGACGGCGGCGTGTATGAAATTTCCGCGCTCATCAGCGCCGATGGTGGCAACAGTGGCAGTATGCGCGGCAGTGTACAGGTTATCGTTGCCTCGCCCACGCCGACTCCGATGCCCACCGCGACGCCGCTGCCGCCCACCGCAACCGCCGTACCGCCCACACCCACCCCTGTCCCGCCGACAGCCACGCCGAAACCGGCAGTCGCCGCGGCTGCCGCACCTGCCCCCAGCAGCCCCGCTCCGGCAACCAATGTCAACCTGCCGTTCGATTATGGCATTCAGGTTGACCCCATGAACGTGCCGAACAATGTTCAACCGGTGGTCAACATGGGATTCCGCTGGGTGAAATTCCAAATGCCGTGGAAAGAAGCCGAACCCAGCAAAGGCAATTACAGTTGGGGCGGTTGGGATGACCGCATCAATGCTTTCGCTGCGGCGGGCATAAAAGTGATGCTCAGCATCCCCAAAGCCCCCGATTGGGCGCGTCCCGCCAACACCGACCGCAGTGTGGAAGGTCCACCGGCAAATCCGCAGGATTATGCCGACTTTGTGGCGGCGGTGGCGGCGCGCTATAAAGGCAAAGTGCAAGCCATCGAAGTATGGAATGAGCAGAATATGGATTATGAATGGGGGCGCGAACCGATTGACCCGGCGCGGTATATGGAATTGCTGAAAGCGGCATACACCGCTATAAAAGCTGCCAACCCCGATATGATTGTCATCAGCGGGGCAATGACTCCCACCGGCGCGCCGCCCCCTGTGGCAATGGATGATGTGCAATATCTGCAGGCAATGTATGCCAACGGGTTGAAAAACTATTCTGATGCCATCGGCGCACACCCCAGTGGTTTTGCCAACCCGCCCGACGCCAAACTGCCGGAAGGCAATTTGCCCAACAAAGGCTACGACGACCATCGCAGTTTCTTCTTCCGTATGACGATGGAATCGTACCGCAATGTGATGGTGCAAAATGGCGACGCCGGAAAAACCATCTGGCCCACCGAGTTTGGCTGGCCCGTTATGCGGTATGATGACGGTCGGTTCCCCTTTGCCGCCGAGAACTCACTCGACACGCAGGCGCAATACACCGTCCGCGCCTATCAAATGATGAAAGCGTGGGGGTGGGTCGGCACGGCGTTCCTGTGGAACCTCGATTATAATGTCACCGCCGCCGGCACGGAGTTATCCAACTTCGGTATTCTCGGTCAACCGGCGTATGATGCGCTGGCAAACATGCCGAAATAGCGCGCGGAACACAAGAAACCAACGGCAGGGGCGACCAAAATCGCCCCTGTTTTTTTAACAGCGGCTGATGTTACACAACCGAGAATTTGATTTCCCCGACAAGTCGAAATACAGAGGTAGGGGCGGCTCGCGAGCCGCCCCTACGGATTTTGGCGTTATTTTCCCGGAAAACCACTCGATTTTCTCGGCTCAATACGCTGTAGCGTGCTCCTACATTTTTGCTTTCTGTGGACTGAAAATCCTATTCCAAACTGATGTTTTTTCTGTGCGATTACCTCGTTCAGTTGACGTAAGTTGGGTTTAATGGTAATATTATGTTATCTTGGGTTGGTATGCAACCGGTAAGGAATAAATTATGCTGGCAATTCTCCAAACATTGCTTCAATACATAATCAACACGTTAGCTCGTGTTGTGGGTGTGGCTATTTTTCTGCTTGTAATAACCGTGTTGCTGATAAGACTGTTTGGCATAGATTATAAGCCCTATCTCAGCGAAGCTGGACGAATTTTCAGCGGCGCACGGGTGGTTGATTTTCAAGAAGCCTTTGGGGGGCATAGCAATATCCGCGTGTGCGATGTGCTGCGCACCGATACCGATGGCGACGGGTTCAATGAATGGTTGGTCTATTACCAGTTTGATGCCAACAACCAAAAAACCTGGAAAGATCCGTGCCCCAGCTCTGCGCCGATGGCAGCCGCTATTTACGATAATGACCGCGGTTCGCCGCCGATTCTGTTCCCGTATAAATTACAGCCCCCCGACCGCGATTTTTTGGGGGAGGGCAACGTCTCGGTTGATTTTCAAGATATTGTGGACAATTACGGGGCGCCGACCACCAACCCCATCCCCGAACTTATTTTTAAAGGTGAGGGGAAAACCACCTATATGACCATTTTTAAATTTCAGCAAAACACCGGCACCGACGAAAACCCCACCGACGCCGTGCCACGCTATCGAGTGCTCGGTTCGTTTACCGGCACGGGTGGGGTAGAATTCGACCCGGCGACCAAAGCCGTTACCGTGTATGACCGCGGACCTTTCGAGCGCAGCCAACTTGCCGTGAAAAAGGTGTATAAATTGCACGGCGATGGCAACAATAAAACGTACATGGCAGACATAACCGCCACCTCACTCGCCGCGCCGGTGGTGTCAACCATTGATTTCGGTATTCCGCCCCCCAATGAAATAAAAAACGCGGCATATCCCGAAAAAATTCTGCTGGCATTTTATAAAGCGTTGACCGCATCATCAAAACAGGGATGGGTTCCCGCCGATTTTGTCGCACCAAATAGCGAAGCGGCGCAACACTTGCAGCAAAAAGATTACGCCTATTTTGGTTTTGGCGGCAGTGGCAACCCCACAAATTTGGTGGTTCGCCAATTGCAATACTATCCCGCCATCGAACAACTGCCGGGAAACGGAGACAACGTTCGCCGCAGCCGGGTGGATATTGACGCCGACGCCAAACAAAACGGGCAAACCATTTCTTCCGGCTTAATTTCATATGAAATGGTGTTGGTCAATGGTCAGTGGAAGGTCAATCGCCGGTTGAATTGACAGATGCCCGCTTCGGATTTTTCAGATTCCCCGCCCGATATATTTCTGTCGCCCGCCGCAAGCGATGAAACCCTCGCGCAGGCATTGGTGGCGCTGGCAAATAATGGTGGCGGTAAAATTGCTGTCGGCATTTCAAAAGCAGGTAAAGCATACAAAGTTCCCGACCCCTCTGCCACCCGCGACCGAGTTTTGCGGGTGGCTTTATTGTGCGACCCGCCGCTCATCATGCCGTCGCCGGTCATTCGGCGGCACAAAAAACACCCCTTCATCGAAATTCACATTCCCCCCGATTTGCCGCACGTTTATAATTTCGATGGGCGATATGTGATATGGAACGGCACAGAAATTGTGCCGCTGCGCGGTTCTGCGCTGCGAGAATTGATTTTCGCGCGCGGCGAAACCGGTTTTGACGCGCTGGTTGCCCCCAACGCCGACCGGGACGCGCTCAACCCCGATGCCGTGTGGGCGTATGTCGGCGGGGTGGACGCGTTGCGCCATCTTTCGCCGGATGAAGCCTTGCTGAAGCGGGGCTGTCTGAAATACGATGGCGGCACACTGCGCCCCACCAACGCCGGTATTCTGCTTTTCGGGCGCGACCCGCAGCAATTTTTCCCGCAGGCGGAAATTACGGTGGCACGATACACCGGCATTCAAATGACCGATGTTTTTCTGCGTGCCGATATTCGCGGCACACTGCCAGAGCAGGCGCGGCAGGCAGAAGCCTTCGTCCGCGAAAATATCGCGCACGCGGTGGAAATGAACGACCGGATGCAGCGGTCGGAAACGTATCTCTACCCCCTTTCTGCCGTGCGAGAGGTTATCATCAACGCGCTGGCACATCGAGATTACAGCATTTCCGGCGATAATATCCGCCTGCTGCTGTTTGCCGACCGGCTGGAATGCTATAGCCCGGGACGTTTGCCGGGGCATATCACCGTGCAAAACATTATGCAGGAACGGTTCAGCCGCAATGCCGTCATCGTGCAGGTTTTGTATGATATGGGGTTCATTGAACGGTTGGGGTACGGTATTGACCGGATCGTGCGCAATATGGCAGAACACGATATGCCCGAACCGGCATTCACCGAAACGGCGGCGGGGTTCAAAATAACGCTGTTCAATCGCACCCGCAGCAGTATTGTCGAACCATCGGTGCGGCAATGGCTGGAAATGGGGTTGAACGAGCGGCAAATTAAAGCGATGGGATTTGTGGCGGATAACGGGCGCATCACCAACGCCGACTACCAAACCCTGTGCCCCGATGTCAGCCCCGAAACCCTCCGCCGCGACCTTTCCGATTTGGTATCGAAAGACCTGCTGCTGCGCATCGGCGAAAAACGCGCCACATTCTACATTCAAAAATAAACGTAACTGTATAGCGTGTCATTGTATTTTGGACAAACTATTTGTCTGATCGGATTTTAACCCTCCCCCTGCCCCCTCCCTGAAAGGGAGGGGGCAGGGGG
>JALVZI010000612.1:0-574 GCA_027022125.1 Anaerolineae bacterium
CCCCACCTCGGCGAAAATTTCCAGCACGCCGATACCCGCTTCGAGCCGCGCGGCATCGATGGTGGTGGTGGGCATCGCGCTCAAATCGCCGCCGCCGGAAAATGCCGCCGCCGCTGCTTTCTGTGCCGCCAGCGCTTCCGTTTCGCCGTGAACGATTTTGGTCGCTTCGAATGCCAGCACTTTTTTCGCTTCACGGAGTTCCGCGCCTTCTAGCGCCGCCAGCCGCCGAATTTCATCCAACGGCAGGAAGGTGAAAATTTTCAGCAATTTTTCCACATCGCGGTCATCGCAGTTTACCCAGTATTGATAGTAATCATACGGTTTTACCCGCGCCGGTGAAAGCCAAACCGCCCCGGCGACCGTTTTTCCCATTTTTGCGCCGCTGGCGGTGGTCAGCAGCGGATAGGTCATTGCTTGCACGGTGACGCCTTCTTCCCGCCGAATCAAATCTACCCCGGCGAGCAGATTGCTCCACTGGTCATCGCCGCCCATTTGCAGGGTGCATCCGTAACGGCGATAAAGTTCAAGAAAGTCGTAAGCCTGCATAATTTGGTAATTCAGTTCGATAAAATTC
>JALVZI010000612.1:584-1752 GCA_027022125.1 Anaerolineae bacterium
GGTTCACGCTGAAATGCCGCCCGATTTCGCGCAGAAATTTCACGTAATTCAAATCGAGCAGCCATTCGGCGTTATTTTCATAAATGGCATCATCACCCAGAAATTGGCGCATTTGCGCTTGCAGACTGCGGGCATTTGCCTGAATTTCTTCCGCCGAAAGCATTTTCCGCATTTCGGTTTTGCCGCTGGGGTCGCCAATCATTGCCGTGCCGCCACCGACCAGCGCAATCGGGCGATGCCCGGCGAGTTGCATATGGCGCATCGCCATAATGGTAACCAAGTGTCCCACGTGCATACTGTCGGCGGTGGGGTCATAACCGATGTAAAATGTGACCCGTTCGCTGGCAAGTTGCGCACGCAGCGCATCTTCATCCGTCACTTGGGCGACAAAGCCGCGTTCTTTTAAAATGTCGTAAACGTTGTCTGTCATGGTGTCACCTGTTTTGAATGGAATTTATGCGTTTAGTAACCAAGTCGAAAGGCTGGCTCTGATTCGCTGTAACCGTGCCTCGCTTATTGAACCAATACTTCCCAGTAGAATGCTCTGATGTACGACTGCCAATCGGCTAATGCGGATAACGCTGGTTTTCTTCAATCCCGATGAGGCAAAATCAGAGTCATTGCGGTGGATGATTTCATCAAAACCGTCAATATGCTGGTGCAACTGTGATGAAACCATGCATACCAGCCAGTCATTATGGTGACCGGGTAGTTTTGCCAATAACAGCACGGGGCGGAGTTTCCCGGTAGGGTTGTCGGTTTGGGGAAATTGAAATAGTGCGATTTGTCCGGCTTTCATCAAAATGTTTCCTGTAAATCATCCGGCGTGTACAATGCTTCTTCATCTTCCAGCCCGCGCATTGCCATTGCCAACGATAATTCCGACCAGTTTTCTTCTTCTTGTCGCTGTTTGGATAGCAAGTATTTCACAAAATCCAGCACTTCGGCTTGGTCTTTTTCCGGCAACATTTGAATATACTGTTGGAGAATTTTCGAGACACTCATCATATCACCTTTCATACGGTTCACCGTCTGCGCCATTATACCACACCCTGCCGATTTTTGCCCACACGACAACCCAAAAAGTTGCGGATTCTGCCATCGGGCGATAAGATAGTTACGAATTACGAATTGCGAATAGCGAATGACCAATGACAAAGGACAAATT
>JALVZI010000613.1 GCA_027022125.1 Anaerolineae bacterium
AACATCAGCCAAATGCCATACGCCAACGACCACGGTCCCGTGTGGTCGCCGGGCGGACAGCAACTGCTCTTTTATTCCAATCGCAACGGCGACTGGGATTTATTTTTAACCGACACCGCCGGTCGCTCGGCGGTGGATTTGACCAACACCCCCGATGTGGATGAACAAACCCCCGCTTGGAGACCGTAAACGAGTAGCGAATGACGAGTAGCGAGTAGCGAGTAGCGAATGGCGAATAGCGAATGGCAGTCGTTGCAATTAGCCATCAGCAATTAGCCATCAGCGGTCAGTAATTGGCTGAACGCTGACTGCTGACTGCTGACCGCTAACCTTGAACTTTGAACCTTGAACTAAAAACACCCCTCGGAGAACAAAAAATGACCGACCAACCCAAAATCAAAGTAGGTGTGCTGGGCGCCACCGGTTCGGTGGGACAGCGATTTGTGCAACTTTTAGCCGACCATCCGTGGTTCGAGTTGACCGCCGTTGCCGCTTCCGAGCGGTCGGCGGGAAAAACATACCGCGAAGCGTGCAACTGGTTTCTTTCGGCGGATATTCCCGCCAATATCGCTGAGATGACCATCCAGCCGATTGACACCAATCTCGATTGCCAACTGGTTTTTTCCGCCATCCCCGGCGACATCGCTAAACCGGTGGAAGAAAAATTCGCTGCGGCGGGTTATGGCGTGATGAGCAACGTGAAAGTTCACCGCTATGATGCCGATGTACCGCTGGTGACGGCGGAAGTGAATCCCGACCATTTGCAGATGCTCCCCATCCAGCGCAAAAATCGTGGCTGGGATACCGGATTCATCGTGACCAACTCCAACTGCTCTACCATGCCGCTGGTGATAACCCTTGCGCCACTGCACCGCGCTTTCGGCGTGAAGGCGGTCATCGTCCACACCATGCAGGCGCTTTCCGGCGCGGGATACAATGGCGTGCCGTCGCTGGCGGCGCTGGATAACGTCATCCCGTTCATCGGCGGGGAGGAAGAAAAGATGGTCATCGAATCGAAAAAAATGCTGGGCACGTTTGAAAACGCGCAGTTCACCCCCGCTGAATTTGCACTGAGTGCCCATTGCAATCGCGTCAGCACCATTGACGGGCATATGGAAACCGTCTCAGTGGCGTTCCACCGCCCCCCCGCCGATGAGAGCGAAATTGTGCGGCTGTGGCAGGAATGGAATCCACTGCCGCAGCAGTTGGGGCTGCCCAGCGCGCCCGTGCCGCCGATTGTCATCCGCCGCGAACCGAACCGCCCGCAAACGCGGCTCGACCGCGACGCGGGCAACGGGATGGCGGTGTCGGTGGGGCGGCTGCGGAAATGCGATGTGCTCGATTACAAATTTGTGCTGCTATCGCACAATACCGTGCGCGGCGCGGCGGGTGCATCGGTGCTGAATGCCGAATTGATGCTGGCGCAGGGTATGCTGGACGGGTTGCGCTGATGGAACGGGTGCGGGTATTTGCCCCCGCCACCGTGGCGAATCTCGGTCCCGGGTTCGATGTGCTGGGACTGGCGGTCGGCGGGCGGGGAGATGTGGTCGAAGCGCGGTTGATTGACCGTGCCGGTGTGGAAATTGAAGAAATTACGGGGGATGACGGGCGGTTATCGCGCGATGCGGCGAAAAATACCGCCGGCGTTGCCGCGCGCGAAACGCTGAAAATTATCGGTGCGGCAGGAGGCGTGGCGCTGAAATTGCACAAAAATATGCCGCTCGGCAGTGGATTGGGCAGCAGCGCCACGC
>JALVZI010000614.1 GCA_027022125.1 Anaerolineae bacterium
CCAGCCCCGAGCCGATTTGCACGATGGGACCTTCGCGCCCCACCGATACCCCCGATGTGGAAGCCACAATCGCAGCGGCTGTGGAACAAACCGCCGCCGCGCAGTCTCCTACCACTGCGCCGTCTCAACCCACCACCGCACCCGCCGACACTGCCCCGGACATCACTTTTTCAATATATGATGACCCCGCCGGATATTTTAGTGTGCCCGTACCCGATTCGTGGGAACAGCAGACGGATGACGCCACGCTGGCGCTTTACAATGCCGATGAAACAGCCGCCGTGGTTATCGTTGCGGTGCCGGATGATACCAGCACCACCACCGACGATTTAACCACCAATGGCGAAACCTTTTTAAACGCATTTTTTGAAGATTGGGCGGATGTGACCATTACCGATACCGCCACCGATGCCGATAACGCACTCATTGCACAAAAATTTACCGCCACCGGCGACACCGACTACCAGGGTGGGTTAATTGTTTATCTGCGTGGCGGTGTGGGCTATTATGAACTCCATTTCGCCGAAAGTGATATGTTCAATGCTGACGGGAAAATGACCGACCTCGAAGTAAAACGGGTGTGGGATACCATTTTGGACGGACTCACCTTCACCCCACCGGCAGCCACCGCATCCACCCCCACCGCCGCACCGACCCAGTCCGGCGGCGTGTACAAACTTGCTTTTGCCCGTTGGGATGGCGGCAAACACGATTTGTACATCGCCAACACCAACGGCAGCGGCGAAAAATTCCTGCTGGAACGCGCCGCCGGTCCGTCATGGTCACCCGATGGCACGACACTGGCATTTTACGGGGAAGAAGGGGTTGACCGCCAAATTCGGGACGGGGTGGAATATTCCGTCTCCGGCATCACCGATGGCATTTTGTGGATGACCGTCTCCAATTTCCCCAGCGACATCACGCAGGTGGAAATTGGGCAGTTCACCCGCGAAGGGAGCGGGCGGTATGCCGATTGGTCTCCCAATGGCGATATGATTGCTTTCGATGCCACACACGGCAGCCCCAACCGGCGCATCTACTTTTTGGGCACAGATGACAATCAGCAATATAACGTTGAAATTTTGGGTGAACAGTCGAGTTGGTCGCCCGACAATCGGAAAATCGTGTACCGTTCCGGGCGCGATAACAAACAGGGCATTTGGATTTCCAACCGCGATGATTCCGGCGCGCATCCCATCACCAACGAAGGGAGCGATTCGTTTCCCGCGTGGTCGCCGGACGGACGGAAAATCGCTTTCCACCGCGATAGCGGCGGCAATGTGGACATTTATGTGATGAACACCGACGGCAGCGGCGTAACCCGTCTGACCTCTGCCGCGGGTCCCGACACTCTGCCGGCGTGGACGCCCGACGGGCGCATCGTTTTTCGCAGCGCGCGGTCGGGCAGTTGGGGCATCTATATTATGAACGCCGATGGCAGCGGGCAGCGGCAAATCATCGCCAACGCCGACCCCGGTCCCGATTGGACATTTGGTAAAATGGATGTGCGGTAAGGCGAATAGCGAGTGATGAGTAGCGAATGGATACATGCGTGCGATGTCATTAGGTTCTATTTGTGCCCTGCGGGTGCGAAAGCAGGAATCCACCATTTTTGTTGTGGAACTAGGTTCTGTTGACGTTTCGTTTTCAGTGGGAAAAACGCATCCTGAGTAGCGGTTTGCGGAGCAAACCGCGTATCGAAGGGCGTTTTTCTTGCCGATTTTTACCCTTCGATACGCCCTGCGGG
>JALVZI010000615.1 GCA_027022125.1 Anaerolineae bacterium
AAATAGACCATCGCAAACAGAGCAGCCAGCATCACCACCCACAGCCAGTTGAATTTTTGGTCTTTTTTCTTCTGCAAAAATTTGGAAAAATCGTTCATCATTTGCTCTATTGCATCGAATGAACACGCTGGGCAGGCGGCACCACATCGGTGATGCGCACACCGAAGCGGTCATCAATGACCACCACTTCGCCGCGGGCGATGAGCCGGTCGTTGATGAGCACATCCACCGGTTCACCGGCAAGTTTGTCCAACTCTACCACCGAACCGGGACCCAACTGCAAGATTTCTTCGATGGTCATTCGCGTGCGCCCCAATTCGACGGTCACTTTTAAATTTACGCCCAGCAGCATATCCAAATTGGTGTTGGCGGGTGTGCCGTTTGATGGCTGTAACGGGGCGAATTGGGCGGGTCTGGCAGTGGAACCGGCGGATGCCGCCGCGGTCGCAGCGGATGCGGGTGCGGGGGCAGGCGACGGGGTCGGCGCAACGGGAGCCGCGCCGGTGATTTTATTCAGTTCATCGGGCGAAATTTGCGGTGTCACCGGTACAGCCGGTGGAGGACCGCCGGTTTGTTCCGCCAGCAAGCGGTTAATGTCATCCTGCGAAAGCGTTCCGCCGCTACTGCCGCTGTCGGCGGTGTCGGCTGGTTTGGGCGCATCGCTGCTTTCCTGCGTTTCGTCGCCACCGAGAATATTGTTCAGTTCTTCCGGGGTAATCGAGAGATCATCCACTATGCTTTACCTCCAAAACATCCACAATTTGCACTGCCAGTTGATACCCCACCGTGCCCGGTTGACCGTTGAAGCGTTTGGTTTCGCCCACCATAACCGGCAGTGCACGCCGCACGTGAGTATCCAGCACCAGCACATCGCCGGTTTGCAACTGCAAAATTTCTTCAAAATTCACATCCGCTTCGCCCAAAAGGGTGCGCACATCCACTGCGGTGCGGCGAATGTGCGCTTCCAGCGTATCCCGGTAAATACCCGAATCGCGCACTTCTCCGGCAACCCACGTGTGCGGGCTTAATTCCGATACAATCGGTTTGAGCACCGAATACGGAATACACACGCTCATCATACCGGCGATGTCGTGGATGCGAACCTCAAACCCGATGAAAACCGCCGCGTCCGATGGCAGCGCAACTTGTGCAAATTCGGGGTTGAGGGTGGTTTCTATCGTTTTCACGGAAATGGTGAGCACATTCCGCCACGCCTCTTCGATGGCTTCGGCGATATATTTCACCATTCCTTCCAGTAACTTTTGGTCAATATCGGTAATTTCGTGCTCGTCGCTGATGGGTCGCCCCAAACCGCCCATCAACCGGTCAATGGCAATAGCGGCGGTATCGGTATCGAAAGCGAGCATCACCCGTCCCGGCAACGGCTCAAACCGAAAAACGGTGGTCGGTGATGGTGACGGGATGTTTTGCAAAAAATCGACAAAACTGCCCTGCTCCACGTGCACCAGCGAGATGTTGACGGTGGAGCGCAGGTATGCCGACAGCGATGACGTGAGCCGCCGGGCGAAATTTTCGTGAATCATTTGCAGGGTGCGAATCTGCTCTTTTGAAAATTTATCCGGCGAACGGAAATCGTATGCTTTGGCGTTGGGCAAAAACGCATCCGGCTCGGCGTTGGGTAACGGCGCGCCATCGCCGGGCAGTATCGCCAATAGTGCGTCTATTTCTTTCTGAGAAAGCGTTTTTTCCTGCGACATTTAGGCAAAGTCTCTCATCGATGA
>JALVZI010000616.1 GCA_027022125.1 Anaerolineae bacterium
GTCCACGCGAGAATTTCCCTTTGTGCAGATACGGCGTGCCGGGATGGTCTTCGGTGGGGCAGGGCCACGCCAGCCGCTCGGTTCGCAGGCGCCGGTGGGTGATACCGCCGTAAATCGGCGCGACATGCCGCGCTTCTTCCATAATTTCCGCCGTGGAATTGAAATCCCAATAGCCCTCATCGGCGCGTTTGCGCCCCAATTTTTGGTCAACCGCTTTGGCGATTGCCGCCGTGATTTGCCAGTCCGGTTTTGCCTGACCGGGCGGCGGCACAATTTGATGAATCAACTGCACACGACGTTCGCTGTTGGTGAACGTGCCATCTTTTTCCAGCGAGACGGCAGCGGGCAAAACAATGTGCGCCAATTGTGCCGTTTCGGTTAAAAAGACATCCTGCAAAACGAAGAAATCGAGCGCGCGCAGGGCATGTTCGGCATGGTGCAGGTTCGGGTCGGAGATGAGCGGATTTTCGCCCATAATGTACAGCGCGCGGACTTTCCCGTCTGCCATCGCGTGCGACGCTTCGACCACCGTGTACCCGACTTCGCCGGGCAGGTCATCCATCCCCCATTTTTGGGCGACGGCTTTCCGTTTTTCGGCGTCGGTCACTTTTTGATAGCCGGGCAGCACGTTCGGCAGCCCGCCGAGGTCGCACGCGCCCTGCACATTTGCCTGCCCGCGCAGCGGATTCACGCCGCTGGACGGTTTGCCGATTTGCCCGCACAGCATCGAAAGGCTTGCCAGCATGTGTACCATATCTGTACCGTTGCTGCGCTGAGTGATGCCCATCGCGTACAGAATGGTACTGTGTCCGCGCTCGTCATCGAAAATGGATTGCCCCGATTGCCGCTCGCCGAAAGCGTACAGCCGCGCCGCCAATTCAATTTTCTCGGCGGGCACGCCCGTCTCCAGCGCGGCAATTTCGGGGGTCATATTAGCCACACTCTCTTTAAATTCCTCAAAATTCTCGGTGCGCGATTCGATGAAATCCCAATTCGCCCATCCTTCGCGGATGATGACGTGCGCCATCGCCATGAAAATGAAGATGTCCTGCCCCGGTTTCGGTTGCAGGTGCAGCGTGGCGTGGTCGGTCATGGTGATTTTTCGCGGGTCAACCACCACCAGACTCGCGCCCTTTTTCACCGCGCGGATGACTTCATAGCTCAACACGGGATGGCTTTCGCCGGTGTTGGAACCGGTAATCAAAATGCAATCCGCATCGGCGATACCGTTGATGGTGTTGGTCATCGCGCCACTGCCAAAACTCGTCGCCAGACCGGCGACAGTGCTGCTGTGTCACAACCGGGCGCAGTGGTCAACATTGTTTGTGCCGACCCCCGCGCGCATAAATTTTTGGAAGAGATAGTTTTCTTCATTGGTACACCGCGCCGATGTTTGCCCATGTACCGCGTCGCCGCCGTATTTTTGGATGACCTCCGCCAGTTTGGTAGCGGTCACATCGATGGCGGTGTCCCAACTGACGGGCACAAACCAGTTCGGGTCGGTTTCTTTTTCCAGCACACTTTCGGCGGGCAGTTGCCACGGCTCGGCGGTGATGCCCAACTCATACGCCAAATCTTTACGCATCAGCGGCTCGGTCAGTCTGCCGGGTTTGTCCACAAAATCCCAGCCGAAACGCCCTTTCACGCACAGAAATTCGCCGTTGACGGTGGTCGGGTCGTTTTGTGCGCCGTGGGCATAAATGATTTTATCCCCTTTGGTGGCAAACTCCACCGTGCAGCCGACGCCACAGTATCCGCAGATGGTCTTTTTGTGTTCAAACTCGAAATCGCGCCCTTTGCCCAACCGAGAGACGGGTTGCAGGGCGTTTGTCGGGCAGATTTGCACACAGTTGCCGCAGAAAACACACGATGATTCCGCCAGCGGCACGTCAAACGCGGTGGAAATGACCGTCTCGAAACCGCGCTCGCTGAAATGAATCGCCCCCGCGCCGACGACTTCATCGCACACGCGGACGCATTTGCCGCACATAATGCAATACTGGTAATCGCGCACGTAAAATGGGTTGTCGTCAATATATTTCGCCCGCGAGAGTTCCACCGGAAAGGAACTTTCGGAGATGTTATATTGATACGCATATTTTTGCAGGTCGCAACTGCCGTTTTTGTCGCACACCACACAATCGAGCGGGTGGTCGGAGATGAACAAATCCATCACATGGCGGCGCAGGTTTTCCACATGGTCGGTTTTGGTGTGAACCACCATGCCATCTTGCACGGTTGTGCCGCAACTGTGAACCGGATTCGGCATGCCGTCAATTTCCACCACACACATGCGACAACTGCCGCTGGGAATCAGGTCTTTGTGGTGGCACAGGTGTGGAATGTCAATGCCGTGTTCCAGCGCCGCATCCAACAGCGACTGCCCCGCTCGCGCCTCAATTTGTTGGTTGTCGATGGTTATTTTTACCATAGAATTCACCTCTATTGGTTTTGTCATCACTGGTGTCATTCCCGCGAAAACGGGAATCTATAGTTTCCGCTGGGGATACCGGATATTTCCCTTCGGGAAATTCCGGTATGACATATTACCGCATGTCATTCCCGCGAAAGCGGGAATCCATTACTGTAATTGTTCAAACAGATCATCCCATTTGGGGTTCTCTTTTTCAATTAGGTCTATTTTCCATTGCCTACGCCATTTTTTCAACTGCTTCTCACGTTTCAGTGCTGATTGAATATCTGGTGTTTCCTCAAAATACACCAAACGGTGGACATTATATTTTTGGGTGAATCCTTTTATAAATCCATTTTTGTGCTCGAAAACACGTCTCATCAAATTGTTGGTTACACCGATATACAATGTGCCGTTTTTTCTACTCGCCAAAATATAAACGTAATAGATATTCATTTCTCTATATGGCATTCCCGCAAAAATAGGAATCTATTTACTGTTCTGGATACCGGATATTTCCCTTCGGGAAATTCCGGTATGACATATTACCGCATGTCATTCCCGCGAAAGCGGGAATCCATAGTTTCCGCCGTGGATACCGGATATTCCCCTTCGGGAAATTCCGGTATGATATGTTATTTACGAAACGCCTGCGGGAAGTTTGCCAGCGCCGATTGCATCGGGATGGCAACCGATTGCCCCAGCCCGCAGAACGAGGCGTATTTCAGCGTGTCTGCCATTTGAGCCAGCGTGTCTGCATCCGCCGCGCCGAAATTTCCGGCGCGCATACCGTCCAGCAGTTGGCGGGTACGCCGCGTGCCGATACGGCACGGCGTGCATTTGCCGCACGATTCGCTTTCAAAAAAGTGCAGCAACTCGCCGAGCAAATCTACCGGCGAAACGCTTTCATCGGCGATGAGAAATGCGCCCGCGCCGAGCGAAATGCCGTGCGCCCGCGCCGAGGCGTAATCGATGGGCACATCCAGAAAATCGCGGTTGACGATGGTTCCCGCCGCGCCGCCGGTCAGCGCCATATTGAAAGTTGAACCGGCTTTCATCCCGTCACCGAAATCGTCAATAATTTGGCGCAGGGTCAGCCCGAAGGGCGCTTCAAACAATCCGGGATGGTTCACATGCCCCAGCAGGGTGTACAGTTTCGTGCCCGCGCGCCCGTCGCCGGGACTGAGTTCGTTATACCACTGCGCCCCGTGCCGCAGAATGGCGGGCACATTGGCGAAAGTTTCCACATTGTTGACCACCGTCGGTTTGCCGCGAAAACCACTGACGGTGGGATACGGCGGGCGCATGCGGGGTTCGCCGCGCCGCCCCTCCAGCGATTCCAGCAGGGCGGTTTCTTCGCCGCAGATGTACGCCCCCGCACCGCGATGAACGTGAATGTGGAACGAAAATTCGCTGCCGGCGATATTGTCGCCCAGTTTACCGCGTTCCATCGCCTGCCGGATGGCGAGTTCCAGCACGTCTGCCTGCGCGGCATATTCGCCGCGAATGTAAATATAGCCTTCGCGCGCGCCGATGGCATATCCGGCAATTGCCATCCCTTCCAGCAGCAGATGGGGATTGCTGTCCATCAGCACGCGGTCTTTAAATACCAGCGGCTCGCTTTCATCCGCATTACAGACGATATAACGGGTCTCGTCGGCGGCTTCGGCGACAAATTTCCATTTCATACCGGTGGGAAATCCCGCGCCACCGCGCCCGCGCAGGTTCGACGCGGTCACTTCTGCCACCACCGCTTGCGGCGAGCGTTCCAGCGCGGCGGTCAAGCCCTGATATGCGCCGTGCGCCAGCGCGGTTTCGATATTGCGCGGGTTGATTTTGTCGGTGTTTGCCAGCAGTACCCGCGTTTCATTGGGGCGGGGATGGGTGTATGTGTGCGGATGCGTGGGGGATGTTTTGACGGCGGCTTTCGGGTCGGCGGGGTCGAGGGTGATTTGGCGGTGGTCATTCACCAGCGCGGCGGGGGCGTGGTCGCACAAGCCGAGACAACTGCTGCGTTCCACCGTCCATCCCGCACCGAGCACGGTTTTCAGCGCGGTCATCGCTTCACCGGCGCGGCGCAGCCAGCAGGCGGGACCATCGCACACGCGAATGATATTTTCGGTGGCGGGGTCGGTGTGCAGCATGGTGTAAAATGTCGCCGTGCCGTAAACCTGCGCGAAATGCACGTGCATGGCGTGTGCTGCGTGCGCCACCGATTTTTTCTCCAGATGACCTTCGGCTTGCTGAATTTCCGCCAGCGCGGGGATGACCGCTTCGGCGTCGCCGCGATATTTCTCTATCACCGCCGCCACCGCAGGGGGGGGCAGCTCGTTCAGGATACTGCCCTGATAGGTTCGCTTTTGGCGCGATTTTCCGGCTCGTTTCGCCATAAATTCCTCCTTTGGGGATGGGCGCTGCTCTCAAATTGACTTTTGAGTGATGAGTGATGCGTGATGCGTGATAATTTTAAGGTTTTCAGTCCACAGATGGACACAGATGGACGCAGATTTTCACGGAAAATAAAAATCTGTGTGAATCTGTGGACTGTTTAGTCTAATTACGATTCGGCGATTCAACGATTCAGCGAATCTCTATCCTTACTCCTTGCTCATTGATAATTGCTCATTGATAATTGATAATTGATAATTGCTCCTTGCTTCCTGCTGCATACCATAACTTTACCACAAATTTCCCGGAAATGATAGTGAGAAATATCACGGTTTGTTTGTGACAGATGTCGCAATTATACCTTTTCCCCATTGACACCCGCCCGGCACGGTATAAAATTTTGACATGACCGCGCTCATTCGGTTGGTGATTGCATGGTTTTTGGGCATATTTCTGGCGCGATGGCTGGCAGCCCCACCGACAATTTTTCTCCCGCTGATGCTCGCTGCGCTGGCGACGCTGGCACTGACCCGCCGTCACAGCCGCGTCCGCACCGCCGCCGCGCTGGCGCTGGCGATGATTCTCGGCGCGGCGCGGCTGGCGCTGGCACAGCCGCACATCACCCCCCGGCACATCGCTTTTTATAACGATAGCGGCTTTTACACCATTCACGGCAAAATTGCCGCCGAACCGGACGTGCGCGACACCACCACCAATTATCGCATCGCCACCGAAACCATCACCGGCGACGACGGCGTTTCGCGCCCGATACACGGACTGCTGCTGGTGAAAGCGGCGCGCTATCCCGAATTTCGCTTCGGCGATACGGTGGACATCCGCGCCCGTCCCGAAACGCCCCCCGTTTTCGATGATTTTTCATACCGCGATTTTCTCGCCATCCGCCAAATTTACTCATATGCCCGCCGACCGCACATCACGCGGATTGCGCCCCCGCCGAGATTCTCGCTGTGGGCGGCGATTTTCCGACTGAAAGACCGCGCGGCGGCAACCGTCAACCGCATCCTGCCCGAACCGGAGGCATCGCTGCTGAACGGCATTCTGCTCGGCATTCGCGGCGGCATCCCCCCCGATTTGTATGAGCAGTTCAACGCCACCGGCACTAGCCATATCATCGTCATTTCCGGCAGCAACATTTCGCTGGTGGTGGCGCTGTTGCTGCTGGCGGGACAGCGGCTCGTCGGCAGAAAA
>JALVZI010000617.1 GCA_027022125.1 Anaerolineae bacterium
ATGCGTGATGCGTGATAATTTGGGTGACCGGCAATGTTCGCGGTGGATAAACGTTTTGCGCCGTCGACAAGCACTACAACGGATTCGGTTGATTGGAGGCTGTTAGAGATTCGCCTATTCGCTTATTTGTAAATTCGCTCATTACGAGGAGTGACCGATGCGTATTTTAATTGCCGATGATGAAAAACCTGCACGCAGCGAATTGCGGTATATTCTTGAAAATTTAATACCGACAGCGGTGTTTTTTGAAACAACCAATGGCGGAGAAACGCTGGAAACGGTTGAAAAAGAGACGTTGGACGTTATATTTTTGGACATTAACATGCCGGAACCCGACGGTTTGGAAATTGCTGCCATCGTTATGGAAGAGCCGGAACCACCGTTGATTGTGTTTGCCACCGCATATAGCCAGCACGCCCTGCGTGCGTTTGAACTCGCGGCGGTGGATTATGTGGTTAAACCGTTTGATGAACAGCGTTTGGAAAAAACCGTCGAGCGTTTGCGCCGCATATTGAACGAGCGGACACTTTTGGAAAAGCGGCAGCAGGCTTTGCGCCAATATCTGGCGCAGAATATGCTTTCGCGCGGTTTAACCAAACTTTGGGGCGAGCGGGAAAATGAAAACCGGGTGTTGGTTGATTATCGGGAAATTTTGTGGTTGGTTGCTCAAGACAAAAAAGTATACATGCGCACGCGCGCCGGTGAAACATTGCGGGTAAATTACACGCTGAAAGAACTGGCAACACGCTTGCAGGCACACAACTTTCTGCGCGTGCATAAAAGTTACATTGTTAACATCGACCATATCGCCGAGGTAGCGCCCTGGTTTTCCGGCACATATATTATCCGTATGGACGATGAGAATCGCACCGAGATACCGTTATCGCGCAGATATGCCGCGTATTTAAAACGCTTTACCGATTGGTGACCGCTTATCTCGCTTTTTTACCCCTTATCCGTACAGTGCCGATTTTGCTGTGTTCCTGTGATATGATGAATTTGACGATAAAAATTCATCAACCATACCGGCAAAGGAGCGTAACATGTTCGGCAGAAAACCTTTTTTCCTTTTGATTTCTTTTATTCTAATGGTAAGTGTCGGAGCGGGCACGGTGTATGCTATGCCGGTTATATCGTGGCAATTTGCGCCCCAAACCGCCAATGTTTATGTGGGGAGTGAAATAACCATTTCAGACTGGAATGATGACCAATATCAACCGGCAGTTGCCTATAACTGGAAACATCACGAATATTTGGTGGTTTGGGAGAATCAGGGTAATGATGGCATTGAGATTTACGCTCAGCGAGTTTCGGAATCGGGTGAATTATTGAGCTGGCCCTTTTATGTGCCAGATGATGACACCTATTTAAAAAGTGACCGTAAAGAACCAGATGTGGCATACGACCCGGTAAACGATCGTTATTTGGTTGTTTGGATGTATAGAATCGGGACCACTAGCGATTATGATATTCATGGACGATTTGTGCCGTGGGAAGGACCTCCCGACCCGAATTTGAAAGAGTTTACAATTGTAGATTGGACTTCGCCCCAGTGGGAGCCGAAAGTTGCCTATGGACGTACCCCGGAGGAGTTTGTGGTGGTTTGGATGAATACACCTTCTGGTGTGTCATCTTATATCAGCGCTCAACGTATCACGGCGGCAACAGGTGCTTTGGTTGGTAGCGCAAAGACCATTTCCAGCGGTTCGCAAAGGCGAGATGATCCGGATATAGCCTTTGATGTGGCACAAAATCAGTATCTCATTACTTGGGATATTGACAATAGTGGTAGCGGTACGGATCTTGATATTGAAGGCATTCGGCTGCACGGCGGCAGTAACAATTTTGCCGGCAGTGTTATTTCCATTGCCGGCTGGCCCAATGAGGAATGGCATCCGCGTGTGGCAGCGTGCAAGGGGATGAACAAATATCTGGTAGTGTGGGAATCGAAACAAGGTACCCACTATGATATATACGCTCGTTATGTTAATGGCGCTGATGGAAGTTTAGCAACACCCATCCATGTAACCGATAGTACCGTCAATGAACAAGACCCGGATGTTGCCTGTAACGAATCCGGTAATGTATTTTTGATGGCGTGGAGTCAGCAATATAACAATACATCCGGTCCGTATGGGGTTTCTGGGCGTTTTGCCTATTCAGACTCATCTGTGAGTGATATATTTGCCATTCGCCCATCGTATACCGGTGAAACGAGTAACCGGTGGTATCCGTGGGTCGGTGGGGGATATAGCAATTTTCTGGTAACGTGGGAGCATATACGAGGGGGATATAGTGATATTCATGCGAGATTGGTGTCGCCGTATGGCGTTTTCTTGCCGCTGATTTTGAAGTAGTGTTTCGGTAACGAAAGTAGGGGCGACCGACCGGTCGCCCCTACAATTTGTTTTTATTTATCGTTTCTATTCAGGGACGGTGCTCGCCTCGAATAATCGTAGGGGCAGCCCTTGTGGCTGCCCTGTTTCGGGCGACCACAAGGGTCGCCCCTACGGTTTGAGTGTGGAAAGAACGAACTTGCGACCGGGCGAGTCTGCGAATAGCGAATGACACGTGACGAATGTAGACTGAAAATTTTGTCCTGCTCCCCCTTCAAATTCCAATCAACCAATCTCCAATAACCAATCTCTAATTTCCAGCCTCAGCACTCGCTGTAACCGCACATGTGACACTTTTTGCACCCTTCAATGTTCATCAGGGTGGCGTTGCCGCAGGTGGGACACAGGTCGCCGTGCGGGGTGGCAGGCAGTTCCGGTTGAAAGCCGAGCGGGTCATCGTCGTCTTCCTCTTCCGGCAAGCCAGGCAAATCCGCCTGCGCATTAAAGCCGATATGTTCCGCCAGCGCTTGCGCCACCGCGTCGGGCAGGCTCATCACGCGGGCTTTGCCAAATCCGTGCGGGCGTCCGCTGCCGATGCCGCGCAACTGGGCGATGATGTCTTGCACGCGCTCGTATGCGCTCAACGGGCTGGGCATACGCAGAATCAAACTGATGAGCCGCCCCAGTCCTTCGGCATCCGCCGCCACATCCGAGCCGACTTTCGCCACATTGATGAACACTTCAAAAGGTTCCTGTTTGCCGCCGCCGTTATAGTTCACGGTGATGTACGCCGTGCCGATGGGGGTCACTTTGCGGTAGGTATTGCCGTGCAGAATGGTCGGGCGCACGCGCGGTTTGATGTTGACAGCGGGCGTTTCTTCCGCCGGTTCTTCTTCTTTTTTGGCTTTGAGCACCTGCTCATCGCGCGAACCGTCGCGGTAAATGGTGCCGCCTTTCGCGCCGAGGTCGTACATCAATTCATACAATTCGCGGGTCTGTTCGATGGTGTAATTGTTGGGGGCGTTACACGTTTTCGAGATGCTGGAATCCACCCATTTTTGGATGGCGGCTTGCACGCGGACGTGCTCTTCCGGCGTTAAATCCATCGCGGTGACAAAATAATCGGGCAGAGGCTCATCGGGATGTGCCGATTTCCATTCATCATACACATCCACCCGCTCGATGTTTGTGCCCATACGTCCCATTCGTTCCCATTCCCAGAAATAGTATGGTTCGATGCCGGTGGACGTGCCGACCATTGTGCCGGTGGTGCCGGTGGGCGCTTGGGTCAGCAGGGTAACATTGCGCATCCCTTTTTCGCGCACGGCTTGCCGAACTTTTTCCGGCATGTGCTGCATAAATCCGCTTTGCAGGTATTTTTCGGCGTCAAATTTGGGGAAGGCGCCTTTTTCAACGGCATAATCGGCGCTGGCGAGATACGCTTCGCTGGCGATGAATTTATACAGTTGGTCGATGAAATCTTCCGCTTCCGGGCTGCCGTATCGCAATTTCATGCGGATGAGCATTTCCGCCAACCCCATTGTGCCCAACCCCACGCGCCGTTCCGACAGTTGCTGCCGGGCGTTTTCCTCGAAGAAATAGGGGGTGTTGTCAATCACATCGTCCAAAAAACGGATGGCATACCGCACGGTTTTGCCCAAATTTTTCCAATCCACCGCGCCGTCACGCACAAAACGTGACAGGTTGATGGCGCCCAGATTGCACACGCCCCATTCGGGCAGTCCCTGCTCGCCGCAGGGGTTGGTGCAACTGATGGTGGAGTAGTACCATGAATTGCTCATTTTGTTGTAACGGTCGATGAAAAATACGCCCGGTTCGGCGCTTGCCCATGCGCTTTCGATGATGGTGTTCCAAATTTCGCGGGCTTTAACGGTTTTGTGGACAATGACCGGTTTTCCGGCGGCACGCCAGTCGTTCAAATTGCCGTTCCACATGGTGTTGTAATCGGGGTCGGTGGTGTCGGGAAAAACGAGTTCCCAATCGTCATCGGTTTTTACGGCGGACATGAAAGCGTCGCTGATAGCCACGCTGATATTGGCATTGGTGATTTTGCCCATATCGCGTTTGCTGGTGATGAAGTCGAAAATGTCGGGATGCCAGTCATTCAGAATGAGCATGAGCGCGCCGCGGCGACTGCCGCCCTGTTCGATGAGACCGGTGACGAAACTGTACAGCGCGCCCCACGATACCGAGCCGCTCGACCGCCCATTGACGCCTTTCACGTAGGCGTGTCGCGGGCGCAGTGATGACAGGTTGATGCCCACGCCGCCACCGCGAGACATAATTTCGGTCATATGGGACAGGGTTTGCATAATGCCGCCCCGGCTGTCGTGCGGCGAAGGGATGACATAACAATTGTAATAGGTCAGGTTCTGGTTGGTGCCGGCGCCGGTGAGAATGCGTCCGCCGGGCACGAATTTCCAGTCTTCCAGCAGCCAGCGGAAATTCTTTTCCCATTTTTTGCGCTGGTCGGGGGCTTCTTCTTCGGCGATGCCGCGCGCCACGCGGGCAATCAGTTGGGCGGGGTCGGTTTCCAGCGGTTTGTCGATGTGTTCCACGGCTTGGGTTATTTCGGTGCCGTCTTTCAGTTTGAGGGTTACTTCCGTGCCCTCCAGCGCCGTTACCGTGCCGATTTCCCGTTGTCCGGTTTGCAGGTTGGTGCATACCACAGCCGTATCGCCGACAGCCAGCGTTTCTTTTTGGGTGTCTTTTAAAGCATACCGGTCGAGGAAAATTTTCTCTCCCAGTGGTTTGAGATAATTCTTTTGCGTTTTGGCGATCATCTGACGCCCCTCCTAAATTGATTGCGAGTTTATTCTTCATCCAGTGGTAGTGGAATTTGGTTTTTCTGCGCTTCTTCCCGGCGTTTCTGTTCCATCAGATGTTCAATTTCCTCTGCGATATTGCTGACATCCTCAAAACGGCGATAAACGGAAGCATACCGCACGTATGCCACTTCATCGATTTTTTGCAGGTGTTGCATCACTAGCCGCCCCACGGCGAGGCTCTGAATTTCGCCTTTGCCCATCGTGTATAAATTGGCTTCAATATCGCGGGCGGCAATTTCCAGTTTTTCGGCGGAGACGGGGCGCTTTGAGCAGGCAATACGCATGCTTTTGATGAGTTTATCGCGGGAGAACTCTTCCCGCCGTCCGTCACGTTTGACGATGAGCAGGTTAATGCCGGCGACCCGCTCGTAAGTAGTAAAACGTTGATGACAATCGTTGCACTCACGCCGGCGGCGGATGCCATCCGGCACTTCGCGGGTGTCAATCACTCGGCTGTTGTTGCTATGGCAATATGGGCATTTCATTTGCGTTTCGACTCCTTCTCGATGCAAAATTGAGTTTACATAAAATCCCAAAATAGAGCATTAAAAAACCACTACATATTGTGGTTAACCGAAAGTGGACACCGTATATTGTGGATTTGCAGAAGTAATTATACACGATTTTTTCTGTTTCGGCAAGTGTTTTTCCTTAAAAAACGGAACGAGTTTTGGTCATTCGTCATTTGCTATTCGCCCATTCGCAGATTCGTTTTGAACTGGTTGAAACTTCTTGTGTGACTGAATTTCAGCCACGAATTTCCACAAATTTCACGGACTTTAAATGTCCTTCCAAACTTTCCCGCAGGCACATCTCCGCCATC
>JALVZI010000618.1 GCA_027022125.1 Anaerolineae bacterium
CAAAACATAGTGGATTCCCGCTTTCGCGGGAATGACATTTAAAAAATTGCCGATGGTTTTTGTAATTTGGGCACACTTTTCAAAAGTTTCATTTAGTTCATCGCCAAATCTCCGACTGTGTGAAACGAGTTATATGGACGATTATATTGTAAGTAACAGAATACACTATCATTACAATTTTATCAAACATCCATAGTCCAAATTGTGTTGGTGTAACCCACACTTTACCACAAAATTGTCTTTTTCTGCAAATACAAAATTCGCAGAATACAAACATTCTTCCCACCAATTTTTGCTATTGATTTGCCGGTGGCTTAAAATTGACTGGTTTGTATGGTACGCAATAATTGTGAGGTAACGAGATAAACATGGCAACAGAAAAACAGTCCGGAAAACCACAAGGGGTTTTCTATCGCATTCAGCAATTTAACCAACACTTTTTAGACCGCTATTTACCATCAGAAAACACCATTCTATTGCTAACGGCAATTTTGGTGGGGATACTCACCGGATATGGCGCAGTGGGGTTTATTTGGCTGTTAAACCAGGCGCATTGGCTGTTTTTTGATGTTATTTTGACATGGTTGCGCACACCTTTTGGAAAATTCGCCATCGTTTTTATCCCCGTTTTGGGGTCGCTGATTTCCGGACCGTTGATTTCGTTTTTTGCCAAAGAAGCAAAAGGGCACGGCGTGCCGGAAGTGATGCAAGCCATCGCGCTGAATGGCGGACGCATCCGCCCGGCGGTGGTAGTGATTAAAGCCGCCGCATCCGCCGCGTGTATCGGCAGTGGCGGGTCTGCCGGGCGCGAAGGACCCATCGTGCAGATTGGCTCGGCGCTGGGGTCGGTGCTGGGGCAGTTGTTCCGCCTGTCAGAAGCCCGCATCCGCAATTTGGTGGCATGCGGTGCTGCTGCAGGGATTGCCGCCGTTTTTAACGCGCCCATCGCCGGTTCAATCTTTGCACTGGAAATTATTCTGGGCGAGTTCACCACCAGTTATTTCGGCAGTGTGGTTATCAGCGCGGTGACAGCCAGCATTGTCAGCCGGCAATATCTGGGCGATACGCCCGCATTTGTGGTGCCGTCGTACAGCATGGTCAGTCCATGGGAAACACTGCTCTATTTGCTACTGGGAATACTGGCGCCGCTGGTGGCATGGGCGTTTGTCACATCGCTGTACTGGTTCGAAGATAAATTTGACGCTTGGCGTTTTCCCGATGCACTGAAACCGGCGGTCGGGGCGGTATTGCTGGGCGTGCTGGCTATTTTTGTGCCCAACTCGCTCGGTGCGGGGTTAGAATTCATCGGCGAGGCATTGGCGGGGAATGTACCCATCACACTGATGCTGCTGCTAATTTTCGGCAAACTTTTTGCCACCGATTTCACCCTCGGTTCCGGAAATTCCGGGGGGGTTTTTGCGCCGTCGCTATTTATGGGGGCAATGCTGGGCGGCGCATTCGGGATGGTTGTGCATCAAATTTTTCCGGCTATCACCGCTTCTCCGGGAGCATACGCGCTGGTTGGCATGGCAGCCGTGTTCGCCGCCGCCACACACGCCAGCATCACCGGTATCATCATTGTTTTTGAAATGTCCGGCGATTACCGCCTCATTTTGCCGCTGATGCTGGCAACCGTTGTTAGCACGTTAATTTCTATGGCAATGCGAAAAGAAACCATCTACACGCTGAAACTGGTGCGACGCGGCATTCAACTGCAATCGGGGCGAGATGTGGATGTGATGCAGGGCATTACCGTTGCCGAAGCGATGCGTGACGAAGCGTATACCATCCCCTATAATTTGGATTTGACCGAAACCGTTGCTCAACTGAACGAATATCACCGGCGGGGGCTGCCGGTGGTGGACGAAAACGGCGATTTGTACGGCATTATCACCATTTCCGACATTAAACGCGCCATCGAACAGGGTGTTCCCAGCAATACGCCCATCAAAGAAATCGCCGTCACCAATGTGCTGGTGGCATATCCCGATGAAACGATGGCGGAGGTGATGCGTCGTTTGAGCGTGCGGGCGGTGGGACGCCTGCCGGTGGTCAGCCGCGAAAATCCCAAAAAGGTCATCGGGTTGATTCGGCGAGAGGACTTCATCCGCGCATATAATCTGGCGCTGGCAAATCGAGCCAAAGTGCAGCACCGAATGGATCAACTGCGCCTGCGAAAAGTTGACCACACGGAGTTTGCCGAGTTGGAAATTACCGCCGACAGTCCGGTTGCCGGGAAAACTGTTACCGAGATAGCGAAAGAATTGCCATACGATGCGGTTATCGTCTCGGTGCGGCATCCGTCCGGGCTGGTGGAAGTGGTACACGGCAATACCCGGTTCCAACCGGGAGATAAGGTTACGGTTTTCGTCACCGACGAGTCGCGGGGTAAATTGCTGGAATCGCTGGTGGGGAAAGTATCTTCCGCCAATACCGAGAGGTAAACGGCGATTTTCACAAAAATTAAGCGGGGGTGGTTTGCAAACCACCCCCGCTTTTGATTTTACCGCAAAATCAAGTCGGATATTCGTTTGATGTAGGGGCGACCCTTGTGGTCGCCCGGAACAGGGCAGCCACAAGGGCTGCCCCTACGATCTTTCAAGAGAATTTGGTTTATTGCCGACAATGTTTGTTGGTTCTGCATGGTTCTGTTGACGTCTGCCGATTTTTCACCCTTCGATATGCCCTGCGGGCTACTCAGGATGAAAAATCGGCAGGGAAAACGCATCCTGAATGGTTACCTGCCCGTTTTGGTTACTGGTGCGCGTCAACTGCCGCCACGGCAGCCATATTGAAAATTTCGCGCACTTCATCACCACGCTGCAACACGTGCACCGGTTTGCTCATTCCCAGCAAAATGGGTCCAATCAACTCGCCTTTGCCCAACCGCTGCACCAATTTGTAGGCAATATTCGCCGATTCGAGATTCGGGAATATGAGCACATTGGCATCGCGCACCCGGCTGAACGGGTAAAGGTCATCAATAATTTCCGGTGTGACCGCGGTATCCGCCATCATTTCACCGTCAACCACCAAATCCGGGCGTTTTTCGCGCACCAGCGCCACCGCTTTTTGCACCTTTTCGGTGAACGGATGGCGGGTGCTGCCGAAGTTCGAGAAACTGAGCATCGCAATGCGCGGCGTAAAGTTGAATTGCCGCACTGCATCGGCGGTGAGGATTGCAATTTCAGCCAAATCTTCTGCGGTGGGGTCAATATTCACGGTGGTATCTGCCACAAAATACACTTTTTCACGCACGATTAAAATGTACATACCGGCAACTTTTCGCACGCCGTCAGCTGTGCCCACCACTTCCAATGCCGGGCGGATAACTTCGGGGTAATCCTGATGCAAGCCGGAAATGAACGCATCGCCCTGCCCTTTTTTGACCATCATCGGACCGAAATAGCGGCGTTCGAGCATCAACCGCCGGGCGCGTGCTTCGGTTACGCCCTTGCGATGGCGGTCGGCAACCAATTGTTGCACATATTCATCAAAATGTTCATCATCTGCCGGATTGACTATCGTCGGGGTAAAGTGCAACCCCAATTCATCTATCTCTCGTCGAATTGTTTGCGGGTTGCCCAGCAAAATCGGTTTGCCGATGCCTTCTTCTTCCACCAGTGCCGCCGCACGGATGATTTTCGGTGCGTCGCCTTCGCCGAAAACGATGCGTTTGGGGTCGCTTTTGGCTTTATTGACGATAGTGCGCATCAGCGCCCAACCTTTACCCAGCCGGGCTTCGAGTTGTTCGCGGTAGGTGGTCATATCCAGCGGGGTACGCGCCACGCCCGTTTTGATGGCTGCTTCGGCAACCGCCGGGGCAACCCACAACAGCACGCGGGGGTCAAACGGTTTGGGGATGATGTAATCGGGACCGAATTTCAGCGATTGCAGATTGTACGCCCGCAACACCGAATCGGGCACATCTTCGTGTGCCAGCGCCGCCAGCGCCCGCGATGCCGCCAGTTTCATTTCATCGTTAATCTGGCGGGCGTGAACGTCCAATGCGCCGCGGAAGATGAACGGGAAACCGAGCACATTGTTCACCTGATTGGGGTAATCGCTGCGCCCGGTGGCAACGATGGCATCGGGGCGCGCTTCTTTGGCAACTTCATACCGAATTTCCGGGTCGGGGTTCGCCATGGCAAAAATGACGGGATGGTCGCCCATACTTTTCACCATTTCCGGTGTCAGCACATCGGCAATCGACAGCCCCATAAAGACATCCGCGCCGCGCATTGCATCTTCCAGCGTGCGTGCGTCGGTTTCTTTCATAAAGCGTTTTTTGTATTTGTTCAGTTTGCTTTCGCGTCCGGTGTGAATAACCCCGCGAGAATCGAGCATGGTGATATTTTCGCGTTTTGCTCCGGCGAGAATGAACATCTCCGCGCAGGCAATCGCTGCCGCACCGGCGCCGTTCACCACAATTTTTATTTCGCCGATGTCTTTTCCTGAAATTTCCAGCGCGTTCATCAGCCCGGCAGTGGCAATGATGGCTGTGCCGTGCTGGTCATCGTGAAACACGGGAATATCCAGCATTCCTTTGAGCCGTTCTTCAATTTCAAAACATTCCGGGGCTTTAATATCTTCCAAATTGATGCCGCCGAATGTCGGGGCGATAGCCCGCACCACATTGATGATTTCCTCCGGGTCGGTGGAATCAACTTCGATGTCGAACACATCCACATCGGCGAAACGTTTGAAAAGCACGCCCTTTCCTTCCATCACCGGTTTGGAAGCCATCGGTCCGCGATTGCCCAACCCCAAAATTGCCGTACCGTTAGAAACAACTGCCACCAAATTCCCTTTGGCGGTATATTTGAACACATTGTCGGGGTTGTCGGCAATTTCAAGCACCGGTACAGCCACACCGGGGGTGTAAGCCAAGCCCAAATCGAGTTGCGTGCTGGTTGGTTTGGTGGGGATAACTTCTATTTTACCCGGTCTGCCCACCGAGTGGTATTTTAACGCCATTTCTTTGGTAATACTCATAAATTTCTAACCTCCTCGTTAGATAAAAAATCGCTTTGTGAAATTTCCCCCACAAACATTATAGCACTCTTCAATTTTTACGCATATAATTGACCACACTTTTTAGCGCTTTTAAGGTTCGCTTTCACGCTTTTATTATTTGGAAAAGCATGGTATGATACAGGCACATTTAAGGTTTGGCGCTCCCACTTCGCCATGAAGGACCCACTATGCGCTATTTGGTAATTTCCGATATTCACGCGAATTTACTCGCTTTTGATGCAGTATTAGCCGATGCCGCAAACGCATTCGATAAAATTTGGTGTTTGGGGGATGTGGTCGGTTATGGACCATACCCCAATGAATGTGTGGAACGTTTAAACGAATTCGACCACAAATGTATCGCCGGCAATCACGATTGGGCAGTACTCGATAAGTTGGATGTGACGGAATTCAATCTCAATGCCCGATTTGCCGTGCTGTGGACACAAAAGGAGTTGAAGCCGGAAAATCGCGCATATTTGGAAAGTTTACCCCTGTATTTGCTGGAAGACGAACAATTCACGCTCGTTCACGGCAGTCCGCGCCATCCCATTTGGGAATATATTTTATACCCGAAAGTCGCACAATTGAATTTTAAACACTTTGAGACAACCTATTGTCTGGTGGGACACACCCACAGTCCCGTCATTTATGCCGAAGCCGAAAACCCCGGCTCCACCAGCGAAGCCATCATCCCCGAATCAGATACTTTTGTGCAGCACCTCAACGCCCGGCGGTTGATAATGAATCCGGGCAGTGTGGGGCAACCGCGGGATGGTGACGCTCGCGCATCATACGCCCTGCTGGATACCGAAACGATGGAATTTACCATCAAGCGGGTTCCATATGATGTAGAAAAAGTGCAGGCAAAAATGCAACGGCACGATTTTCCCGCCAAATTGTGGAATCGGCTGGCGTTTGGGTATTAAAAATTTCACTCACCTTACGCAGTTTGAGATTTGACAGGTGTTCGATATTGTGC
>JALVZI010000619.1 GCA_027022125.1 Anaerolineae bacterium
GCGCCGATGAAGCGATGGCATCGCTGACGGGCAACCTGAAAGGGCATCTGCGCATCGGATGCTCGCCGTGTCTCACGGTGGGCAGTTTGGCGAATCTGATTCGGCAATTTCACACCCAGCATCCCGCACTGAAAATTTCGGTGGTCAGCGAGGCAACGCCTCTCATTTTAACCAAACTGGAAAAAGCCGAGCTCGATTTGGCGCTGGTGGAAGGCAGTGTAACCCGCACGGCGGCACAAGCCACCCAACTGGGGTCGTTCAATATGGTGGTGGTCGCTCCCGAAAATCACCCCTGGGGCGACCGTCCGTCGGTGACGCTGGCAGAGGTGGTAGAAGCACCGCTCATTTTGCGCGAACCACACTCGCACACCCGCGAAATGCTGGATGGTATTTTCAAAAAACACCAAATTTCCCCCAGTCACATCGTCGCCGAGTTTAACCACCCCAATCTCATCAAAGAAGCGGTGCAACTGGGTATGGGAGTGGCGCTGTTGTCATCGTGGGCGTTTACCCCGCTCGACACCGGCATCAGAATTTACCAACTGGCGGATGAAGAAATTATCCGGCACGCGCAACTGGTTTATTGCCCCCGTTTTTCCACCACACCGAGCATGCAAGCGTTTGTGGATTTTCTGCACAGCGCTTGGGATGACCACGCCAGCACAAAAGATGCGGATATTTCCAGATTGAGTGCCGATTCAGCGGAAAGTATCGCTCAAATTTAAGGGAGACCCCCAATGGCAGAATTAACCCTCGATGCATTTCAGGAAAATATCGCCCGCGTCCGCGCCGAAATTGGCAGAGTGATTGTCGGGCAGGAAGCGGTGGTCACCAATGTGCTGGTGGCGCTCATCGGCGGCGGACACGTGTTGCTGGAAGGTGTACCCGGTTTGGGTAAAACCATGCTGGTGCGCACGCTGGCTCAGGTGCTGAACCTGAAATTCTCGCGGTTGCAGTTTACCCCCGATTTGATGCCTGCCGACATCACCGGCACAGATGTGCTGGATGAAGACGAGCACGGGCGGCGGTCGTTCCGTTTTCAGCCGGGACCGATTTTCGCCAATTTGGTGCTGGCAGACGAAATCAATCGCGCCACGCCGAAAACTCAATCGGCGCTGCTGGAAGCCATGCAGGAACAGACCGTCACCGTATCCGACCGAACCTACCCGCTCGAAAGTCCCTTTTTCGTGCTGGCAACGCAAAACCCGCTGGAAATGGAAGGCACATACCCCCTGCCGGAAGCCCAACTTGACCGCTTTTTGTTCAAACTGGATGTGGGCTACCCCTCCCAAACCGAAATGAGCGAAATTTTGGCGCGCACCACCGGAAAATATACCCCGCAGGCGAAAAAAGTTATCGAAAAAGACACCCTGCTGTCAATGCGACAGTTGGCGCGGCAAGTGCCGGTGGCGTCGCCGGTGATGGATGCCGTGTCGGCGCTGGTGCTGGCATCGCACCCCGATAACCCCGCTGCCCCCGAATCGGTGCGCCGGTTTGTGCGTTTCGGCGCCAGTCCGCGCGCCGGACAAGCCATCATCATCGGCGCAAAAGTGCTGGCGCTGATGAACGGACGGTTCAACATGGCTTTCGCCGATATTGCCGCCATTGCCCCGCACGCCATGCGCCACCGGCTCATCCTCAATTTTGAAGGCGAAGCGGAAGGCATCCAACCCGATGCCATCATCGCCGACCTGTTGCAATCGGTTGCGCAGGTGGTATAATATCAGTATCGAAT
>JALVZI010000620.1 GCA_027022125.1 Anaerolineae bacterium
CCCCCGCTCTGCCGAATATGCCCGCGCCGCCCGCACCGCCCGATTTTCCGGCGGATTTCGCCCCGCCCCCGGATGATTTCCCCGAAACGGAAGACATAATGCCCCCCGCCGATATTCTACCGCCGCCGGATGACCTGTTCACGCCGCCGCCGGATGCGTCATCGCCCGCGCAAAAACCCGCCCGCCGCGACCGGATTCGGGTTATTGTGGATAATCGTCCGCTGGTAATTGTGGGCGGCACATTTCAGGAAATGCTCGCCGCGGTAAAAGAAATTCCCGGCAGACGATTCGACGGGGAAACGAAACAGTGGATGCTCCCCGATGACATCGATTCGGTACAGCAGCATCTCAACAGCAAAGGGTTTCGGCTGGAAGAAATTTGAGCAACCAAAAATTACCTCTGAACCAAATACTGCACGGCGACACCATCGAAATGCTGAACTCCCTGCCCGAAAATTCGGTGGATTTGATTTTTGCCGACCCGCCATATAACCTGCAATTGCAGGGCGATTTGTGGCGTCCGAATATGACCAAAGTGGACGCGGTGGACGACGACTGGGACAAATTCAGCAGTTTCGAGCAGTATGATGAATTTTCGCGCCAGTGGCTCACTGCTGCCCGCCGCGTGCTGAAAGATACCGGCACCATTTGGGTCATCGGTTCATACCATAACATTTACCGCATCGGCGCAATTATGCAGAATTTGGATTTTTGGTTTTTGAACGATGTGGTATGGATAAAAACCAATCCGATGCCCAATTTTCGCGGCGTGCGATTCGCCAACGCGCACGAAACGCTCATTTGGGCGAGCAAAATGCGGGGGGCACGCTATACTTTCAACCATCACGCGATGAAAGCGTTTAACGATGGCAAACAACTCCGCAGCGATTGGGTGTTGCCCATTGCCTCCGGCGGCGAACGGCTGAAAGTGGACGGCAAAAAAGCGCATTCCACCCAAAAACCGGAAGCGCTGCTCTACCGGGTGATACTGGCATCTTCCAACCCCGGCGATGTGGTGCTCGACCCGTTTTTTGGCAGTGGAACTACCGGCGCGGTCGCCAAAAAACTGCACCGCCGCTGGATTGGCATTGAGCGCGAGCAGAAATATATCGCGGTGGCGCAAAAACGAATTGACAGCGTTTCGCCGGAAATGTTCGATGCGGATGTGTTCGATGTGCGCGACAAAAAACGGCTCGCACCGCGCGTGCCGTTTGTGCAACTGCTGGAAACGGGACTGCTGAAACCGGGACAATCGCTGTTTTTCAAACAAAACCGGCTGAACGCCGCCCGCATCAAACCGGACGGGAAGTTGAAACTCAACGGGTATGAAGGCTCGATTCACCAGTTGGGGAAAACGCTTTCCGGCGGCAGTCCGTGCAACGGGTGGGAACACTGGTATTTCGAAGCGGCGGACGGCTCGCTGCACCCGATTGATGAATTGCGGCAGAAGATTCGGGTGAACGAGCATGGTTCATCTAGCTAACAATTATCTTTACAAATAGCCATCTGTTGCCAATGTGGAGTAGGAAGCAAGGAGCAAGAAGCACGGAATATATATTTCAGCGGTAACTGTTCAGCACACGGTGTCCGCCTCGAATAATCGTAGGGGCAGCCCTTGTGGCTGCCCTGTTTCGCGCTTTCCCGCCTGCTCACCTGCCCCCTGCTTCTTGCTTCCTATCTGATTGACTGACAAAACTCAAAAAACCTATAAATGCGATATACCCCGAGATGTAT
>JALVZI010000621.1 GCA_027022125.1 Anaerolineae bacterium
ACTTTCACCCCCGCCCCACCGACCGCCACGCCGACGCCCGCACTCGATTTTGTGATTTCCAACATTCACGTGATGGGGCTGGGCGAAAATAACGGCGGCATCGAAGGTCCCGGCTCGATGCACGTCATTTTCATCACCGTGGTGGACGCAGCAGGCAATCCCATCGACGGGGCGCATATCGTCAACACCGCCCCCTACCCCGGCGAAACCGTTTCCGGCGATAAAGGTCCGGGCAAAGCGGAAATTTTGATGGACAGAGAGGTTTTCAACCTGAAAATTGACAGCGTGAACGGCGTTCCCGTCACCAGCGAAGTTTCGCACAATCTGTCGCTGATGCAGCCCGAACCCGCCGACATCGCCGGTAAACTCGGTGATGCGTGCCCCACTGTGGACAACTGCCCGTTGCCGCCATACAAACACTTTTCATACCAAATCACCTTCCAGCGGACGTATTAGGTGGTTCAAGGTTTCAGGTTTCGGGTTCAAAGTTGCAAAGTTGCAAAGTTGCAGAGTAGCAGGGTTGCAGGGTTGCAAGTCCCGACTCACCTGCTCACTATCCCTATCTCTATCCCTTTCACGCATCACGCATCACGTTTCACAAATGACCAATGACAAACCACAAATGACAAATAACAAATCTCGTGGTATCATACGCCGGTAAAATTTTGAACCGGAGCAACCATGCGACGCTTTCTCGTCATTTTCTCAACCGTGATTCTTCTGACTGCCTGCCGGAATGTCCCCACCGCCCGCAGCGAAACTTCGCCGACGGCGACCCCCACCAACGTGATTGTGGTGCTGGCAACCACTACCCCCACCCCAACCACCGCCGCACCGAAACCCACCGCGCCTGCCGAAACACCCGCCGCCACCCCGACCTATCCCTGTCTGGCGGCGCGCTGGCAAACGCCTCTGCCACAAAAAACTGCCACTGCCGCACCCGTCGTCACCCCCGCACCGACCGCGTCCGGCGCGATACCCGGCACGGTGAACGGCGATATTGTGAACGTGCGCGCTGCGCCATCCACCGCCGCCGAAATTGTCGGCACGGTGACAGCCAGCCAAACGGTGGAAATTTCGGGAAAAAACGCCGCCGCCGACTGGTGGCAAATTGCCGACCCGCTTTCGGGCTGGGTGAGCGCCCAATTTGTGGATACCGATTTTTCGCCCGATGAAATTCCCACCGTTGCCGAACCCGTCACCACCCCCCAAATACCGGCGCTCATCGCCAGCGACGCCATCACTGGCGCAACCGAGGGCATCGTCACCGGCGATTTGCTCAACGTGCGCGCCCAACCGTCCACCGACAGCGACATCATCGGTAGCGCAACCCTCAGTCAAACCGTGCAGATTATCGGCAAAACCGATGCGGGCGACTGGCTGGAAGTGTGCTGTCTGCCCAACGGCGATACCGGATGGCTATACGCAGAATATGTACAGGTGGACGGGCTATCCGCCATCAGCACCACCGCCAAAACCGAATCCACCCCCGAACCATCGCCCGCCGCACCCGCCACCGATGCGCTGACCGCGCTCGCCCCCAACGAAGACAACACCCTGCCCGGTGATGGCGGCTGGGGCATTCCCAGCGCCACCGACCCGCTCACCGGTGCGCCGCTCACCGCCGACAGCCTGCCGCGCCCGGTCATCGTCTGCATCAACAACGACCCGCAGGCGCGCCCGCAATTCGGCATCGGCGCGGCGGATGTGATGTACGAGTATATTATGGAAGGTTACAGCATCACCCGTTTCAGTGGCATCTTTTTCGGCACGCCGCCCGCGCAGATTGGACCCATTCGCAGTGCGCGGCTGGTCAACTATTATATGGGCGCGCTGTACAATGCCCCGCTGATGTGCTCCGGCGCCAGCGATGACGTGCGCTATCTGCTGAAAAATTTCGCGCCGTTCGACTATTTGGATATAGATTTGGATGACCCCAGCAACCGGCTGTACACCGATAATGTGGGCAACGATTACCGCACCCGTCTGCGTGTCGGCGCGACGGGGCTGAAAAATTGGCTTTCCAACTGGAAGATTGCTCCTGCGGGATTGCGCGGTTTCACTTTCGGCGATGCGCCCGCCGACGGCGAACCGGCAACCGATATTCACATCGATTATCCCGCCGTAACGGGCAGTAATGTGGATTATGCTTTCGATACCGCCAGCGGGGAATATCTGCGTTTTTTGGGGGATGACCCGCATTTGGACGGCAACACCGGCAAGCAGGTCAGTGTGGAAAATGTGGTGGTGCAGGTTGTGCCGCACCAACAAACCGAAATGGTGGAAGACAGTCTCGGCAATACTGGCATCCGGCTAAACCTGTTTGGCACGGGGGAAGCGATTGTGTTCCGCGACGGGCGGGCATTCCGCGGCACATGGCGCAGCGACAATCGCGGCGACACCCCGCACTTTTTCGACACCGCCGGCGCAGAAATCCCGCTCAAACCGGGACACACCTGGGTCAGCATCGTCACATCGCTGGGAGATGTGACGTTCGGAGAATAGAGATTGGAGATTGGTTATTAGTGATTCGTATTGCGTGTTTCGTGAAAACGTGAAACGTGATGCGTGATTGGTGATTAGAGATTAGCGATTGGAGATTGGCGATTCGTATTGCGTATTTCGTATTGCGTGAAACGTGATGCGTGATGACGTGAAACGTGAGACTTTGGACTTTGGACTTTGGACTTTGGACTTGAAACTCGAAACCAGAAACTCGAAACATGAAACCTTTCATCCCCCATCCGCTGGTGCGAAACCCACATGTGCAAACGCTGCTGGCTTCTGCCCAGCAGATATTGCCGTTTGACATTAACGCCCATTCGCGGGAAGTGGTGCTCAACCTGCCCGCCGATGGCGGCACCCGTTTGCAGGGCTTTTACAGCCCGCAAACTGCCGCTCCGTCCAAAGGGTTGATTGTGATGTTTCACGGCTGGTTGGGGTCTGCCAACTCCAGTTACAATCGCGCTGTCGGCGGCGATTTGTTCCAGCGGGGATATTCCGTTTTCCGGCTGAATATGCGCGACCATGGCGGCACAGAAGCATGGAATGAAGCCCCGTTTCATGGCGCGCGGCTGGAAGAGGTGGTGCAAGCCGTCGCCGAAGCGGGCAAACTGGAACCCGAAACGCCGCTGGTGCTCATCGGCTATTCTATGGGCGGTAATTTCGCTCTGCGCGTGGCGCACCGCATAGCGGAAACACCCATCCCCACCCTGAAACACGTCATCGCCGTCAGCCCGTCGGTCAACCCGAAAGCCACCGTCAAAGCCATTGACGAATCATTTCCCATTTACTCATTTTATTTCGGGCGAAAATGGAAACGGATGATTCGCGCCAAACAAATCGCCTTCCCCGAATTGTATGCCGATTTCGATGAAGCGCTGCGGATGAAAAATTCGTATGATATGGGGGAATGGTTCATCACCCGTTACACCAGTTTTTCCGACAGCGACAGTTACTATCGCAGTTACGCCGTCACCCCGGAGATGATGACTGCCGTCACCGTGCCGACCACCATCATCACTTCGGCAGATGACCCCATCATCCCCATCGCCGATTTCGAGCCGTTCCGCGCGCTGAACAACCCGAATTTCACCCTTTCTGTTCAGCCCTTCGGCGGGCACGTCGGCTTTATGGATATTTTGCCCATTCGCCGCTGGTTGGTGGATGTGATTGAATCGATTGTGGAGGGGTAGCAGGGTTGTTCGGTGTTCAAAGTTCAAGGTTTCTGGTTTCGAGTCCCTGGTTTCAAGTCCAAAGCCCAAAGTCTCACGTTTCACGCATCACGCATCACGCATCACGCATCACGTTTCACCAATCTCCAATCTCTAATCTCTCTCATGCGCTAGCAGCCATTTTTTGCGCCACAGCCCCCCGCCGTAACCCGTTAATTTGCCGTTACTGCCGATGATACGATGACACGGGGCGACAATCGAAATGGGATTTTTGGCATTCGCCCCGCCGACCGCCCGCACGGCTTTTGGGTTGCCGATGGCGCGGGCAATATCGCCATAAGATGCCGTACTGCCGAAAGGCACATCCAGCAACGCCCGCCACACTTTTTTCTGGAATTCTGTGCCGTGAAATTCCAGCGGCAAATCGAAAGTGGTGCGCTCGCCGCGAAAATACTCGCTCAACTGCCGAACTCCCGCCTGCACCGCCGGCGAATCGCCGTTGGCATCGGGGTATTTCTCATCCACAAAATTGATGCCGGTGATGGTGTCGCGCATGCCGCTCACTTCCACCCAACCGATGTCCGTTTTCAAATAACCGCGATACATTTCTACCATAAAACGCTCCTTTTTGCACAGATGTTCTGTAATTGTACCATACGAATGGGCAAATGGGCGAATTTGCGAATGAGCGAATGGGTAAATATACGAATAGGCGATTCAACGAATTGCTATCTCTATCCCTTTCACGCATCATGTTTTCACACACCCATTGTTCATTGTTCATTACTCATTGTTCATTGAATATTGAATGCAGTATTGACAATTTTCCGCCATCCATTGATAATGGATTTGTGAAAAATTACCTGCGCACCGGCACACCGATACTTTTGGCAATCATTTTGTTGGTTGAACGCCTGCTTCTCCCCGAACGCGCGCTGACGGCAACGGGCAGCCGGGCGAGGGCAGATGCTTTTTTCGCGCTGGGATTGCTGGCGTTGGTGCTGATAGTGGCAGCGGGCACGGGTATCCGCCTGCTGCGCCGACTGCGGCTGGGGCTGTCGCCGTTTGAGATGGCGGTGTTCGGCGTGCCGTTGGGATTGGGCATCGCGGCGTATGGCGTGCTGGCGCTGGGTCTGCTCGGCTGGCTGAATGCCCCCGCGCTGGCAGGCTGGCTCATCGTGTTGATGGCATTTTCATGGCGCGAATGGCGAAATTTCCCGCTGAACCCGCTCCGGCATCGCTGGCGCAGATGGCACATCGGGCAAAAAACAGTTTTCGGCGCGGCGGCAGTCATTTTCGGTTTGAGCATTTTGCAGGCGCTCTCCCCCCCGTGGAATTACGACGGGCTGATGTACCATCTGCAAGCCCCGAAACTCTTTTTGCAGGCGGGGCGTATCGCTTTTCAGCCGCAGGTGTGGCCCGCCAACTATCCGCTCATCACCGAAATGCTGTACACACTGGGGCTGGCGTTCGGCAGCGACACTTTTGCCCGGCTGCTGCACCTTTCGCTGGCGGCATGGCTGGTGCTGGCGACATTTGTCGGCGGGCGGCGGCTATTGGGCAAAAATGGCGGCTGGCTGGCGGCAACCATTCTGCTCGGCATTCCGATGCTGCCCATTTGGGGTAGTCTCAGTTATGCCGATATGGGCTGGTCGCTGTGGGGATTTTTGGCGGTGCTGGCGGCGTTTCGCAGCGGCGAAAATCGGCGCTGGCTGGTGCTGGCAGGGGTGATGGCAGGATTCGCCATCGGCAGCAAATATCTGGCGCTGGGGCTGATGTTCCCCGTGGGGATATGGGTGCTGTGGCACGCTCGGCGCGGCGGCTGGCGGCAAATGCTGGCGGATGGCGCGCTGTTCGGCGGGGTGGCGCTGGCGGTGGCGTCGCCGTGGTATATCAAAAATTGGCTGTGGACGGGCAATCCGATTTTCCCACTGGTGTGGGGCGGCGCGGGCTGGGATGCCGCACGGCTGCAATTGCTCGCCGAACACCATCGCATTTATGGCACGGGGCGCGGCTGGCTCGATTATCTGCTGCTGCCGGTGCATCTCTACACGCAATACAGCCGGTTCACCACCTTTTTGGGCAATACCGAAATTGCCGGGCTGCTGTTCCCGCTGCTGATTTTCTATCCGTTTACCCGGAAAAAATCGCTGCTGAACAACCTGCTGGCAATTATCGCCGGACAATTTGTTTTTTGGGCGCTGGGACCCCAACACATGCGATTTTTGCTGCCGCTGTTCCCCGCGATCAGTATTTTGACGGCACACACGCTCAGCGATATTTTTTCGCGAGTGCTGCGCCCGCCAG
>JALVZI010000622.1 GCA_027022125.1 Anaerolineae bacterium
GTATTAGGGGGGGCGCCATAATGGATGCGCAAACCCTAACCCGCCAGCTAGGCGGCACATGGCACGGGGGTGCGGGCAAAGCGCCTTGCCCTGTCTGCCAGCGCGAGCGCCGCCGGTTGCCACACCGATTGCAGCGCGTTTTTCAGCATCAGCGCGTATGCCAAATTGTTGATGTCGGCAGAGGTACAGCCGAAATGGACAAATTCGCGGTGGGGGGCAAGTGCAGTATCCGCCAGCCGCTCTTTCAGAAAATACTCCACCGCTTTCACATCATGATTCGTTTCCCGTTCGATGGTTTTGACGGCGTGCGCCGCATCGAGATTGAAACCGGCAATCAGCCCGCGCAGAAAATCGCGGTCGGTATCGGTCAGCGGGGGGAGTTCGGCAATTTGGGGCGCATCTGCCAGTGCGATGAACCATTCCACTTCCACCAGCAGACGATGTTTCATCAGCGCAAATTCGGAAAAATGCGCCGCCAATGGTTCAATTTTGGCGCGATACCGCCCGTCCAGCGGCGACAGTGCCAGCAGCGGGTCGAAAGTTTTCGGTGCGCTCATAACGCATCTGCCACCAGCAACCCGCCCAATCCGACAATCACGCCCGCGTGCAGCAGCCAATCGCCGGGGGTGAGAAAGTGCATCGCCGGCACAAATTGGGCAATCAGACTGATAACCACCAGCAGCAACCCGCTGAGCGGCAGAATACCTTTTATTTCAGCCAGCCGGTTCAGAAAATCTTTCATCCGTCACCTCGAAAGGAGTAATCTATTGACGATACGGCGCGAACAGCCGCACCAATTTTTTCGGCACGCGCGCCGTAACCTGTGTGCCGGTTTCATCATGCGTTTCCGTTTCGATGCTCGCCTGCTCGTGCAGCAGCGACATCAGATTGCCCGCGCTGTACGGCAAATGCAGGGTGAGTGTCACCATATCAGATTGCAGCATCGTTTCGATGCGCGCCAGCAGTTCCGGCACGCCGTACCCCGTTTTGGCACTGACGGGCAGACTGTCGGCAAAGGCAGACAGCACATTTTCCGCCTGCGACAAATCGCCGCCGAACACATCAATTTTGTTCAGCACCGTCACCATGGGGATGTCGGTGGCGCGCAGTTGGCGCAGGGTTTCTTCCACTGCGGCGACCTGCTCGGCGGCGTTGGGATGGGTGATGTCCACCACATGCAGCAACAGCGCGGCTTCGGTCACTTCTTCCAGTGTGGCGCGGAAAGCGGCAATCAGTTCGGTGGGTAATTTTTGGATGAACCCCACCGTGTCGCTGAACAGGGCTTCGCCCCCGCCGGGCAGAATGATGCGGCGAGTGGTGGGGTCAAGCGTGGCGAAAAGTTGGTCGGCGGCATAAATGGGGTTTTCGGCATCCTCTGCCGCGCCGGCATGCGCCATCAGTCGGTTGAGCAGCGTACTTTTTCCAGCGTTGGTATAGCCCACAATAGCGACGACGGGGATTTGGCTTTGGCGGCGGCGTTCCCGATACCGCGCCCGGTGAGCGCGCACTTTTTCCAGCTCGCGTTTGAGGGCGGCGATACGGCGATTGATTTCGCGGCGGTCGACTTCGAGCTGGGTTTCGCCGGGACCGCGCACGCCGACGCCGCCGGTTGCGCCGCCGGCGCGTCCGCCCGCTTGCCGCGCCAAATGTGTCCACATGCGGGTTAATCGCGGCAGGCGATATTCCAACTGCGCCAGTTCCACCTGCAATTGCCCTTCGCGGGTGCGG
>JALVZI010000623.1 GCA_027022125.1 Anaerolineae bacterium
ATCCTGCATCCATCTGCCGCAGACACATCACATCATTCAACTGATGCGCGCCGTGCTTGATGCGATTGCGCCGCACGTGCTGCTCATCACCGAAACAAACGTGCCGCACGCCGAGAATATCAGTTATTTCGGCGACGGGCACAACGAAGCGCAACTGGTATACAACTTTTCGCTGCCGCCGCTCATTCTACACACCCTGCACACCGCCGACGCCTCGGTGATGAGCCGCTGGGCGGCGTCGCTCTCCACCCCCGGCGATGAAACATCGTATTTCAATTTTATCGCCTCACACGATGGCATCGGGGTGATGCCCGCCAAAGGCATTTTATCCGCTGCGGAAATTGACGCGCTGGTACAAAAAACGCTGGCACACGGCGGGCTGGTCAGCAAAAAAACCAATCCCGATGGCAGTGAAAGCCCGTATGAACTGAACATCACCCTTTTTGATGCGCTGTCTGACCCGAATGGCGACGAGCCGCAGGAAATTCGGGTGGCGCGGTTTATGGTATCGCAGGCGATAATGCTGGCGCTGGCGGGCGTGCCGGGCATTTATGCCCACAGTCTGGTCGGGTCGCACAACAATCTCATCGGGGTGGAAGAAACGGGGCGCGCCCGCACCATCAACCGCGAAAAATGGCTGCGCGGCGAACTGGAAGCCGCGCTGGCGAATCCCGGCAGTATCGCCGCGCAGGTTTTCGGGCGATACACCCGCCTGCTGAAACACCGCGCCGCGCACACGGCGTTCCATCCGCACGGCGGGCAGGAAATCATCGGCGGCAATCCGGCGATTTTTGCCCTGTGGCGCACCGCGCCCGATGGCAGCGAGCGCGTGCTCTGTCTGCACAACGTTTCGGCGCGGGCGCAAACTTTCGCCGCACCGAAAAACGGTCACGGGCGGCTATTCGATTTTCTGAATGAGGAGACATTTTCGGGGGGAAATATCCCGCTGGAACCGTATCAGGTGCGCTGGCTAACGAATTACGAATAGCGAGTTACGAATAGCGAATGGGCGAATGAGCGAATGCAACTCTGCTACCCTACAATCTTGAAAATGAGAAAGTGAGTCGGTGAGACCTTGGCTGACAACTGACAACTAACTGCTGACCGCTGACCGCCACCTGACTTTGGACTTTGGACTTGAAACTTGGGACTAATTGCTACCCTGCTACCCTGCTACCTTGAGGCATAACAACTCTCCACTTCGGGGGGATGGGGAAATTCCGAACGCGGCACAGCCAATCCACACGGTGACTGGCTGTTTTTTATTGCCGTCAGCGTGCGGTTGATTGCCGCCAGCAGCGCGGAATTTTCGATATTCACCGCGGCGGCATACCAGTTGTCATCCAGCACGGCAACCGTGCGCGCCTGCGGACGCTTCAGCCGCAGCACACCGTCCACCACCGCCAAATCGGTATTCAGCGCGGTTTCGGCGTCCGGTTGGGGGGAAATGGTCACATCAGGCGCGGATTCTTTCAGTTTGCGCGCCGCCAATTCCGCCATCGAACCCCATTCCACCGCGACGGTTTTCCCTGCCACATCCGCCACCGATTGTACATCGGCGCGAGTGGTGACGAGCATCTGTCCCGCATTGAAATACGGGGCGGAATACGCCACATCGCGGGTGCGCAGCGGGTCAATCGGCAAGCCGGAAATGACCACATCCACCCGCCCGATTTTCAGCGCATCATACAGCCCGTCAAAACCGATGTTCACAAATTCGGCGCG
>JALVZI010000624.1 GCA_027022125.1 Anaerolineae bacterium
GCGGACATCCACCACCACCGGGTCGTTGCTGGTGTCGCCGTCATTCAGATTTTCGAACAGCGCTTCGGCGGTGGTATTTTTGGTGCCGTTGCTGAAATATGCCAGCGCAGCATCGGCGGCGGTGTCACCGAGCGGTGTCGGCAGGTCGTATGTCCCCATCGCTTCAGCCGGTTCGGTGGAAACGCGGAAGTCGTTGCGGTTACCATCGGGGTTAAACGGTTTGATGGAGTATTCTTTAATCATCGCCCATGCGGGGAAGCCGAACAGCATACTTTTGGCGTTATAGCCCAGCATATTCAACCCGGCAACGGCTTGGCTAGAGGTTTGTCCGGTGTAGCAGTACACCACAATTTCCTGATCTTTCGGCAGGGTTGCCAGCACATCGGGGGTGAACAGTTTTTTCACGCTGATGTTCACTGCGCCGGGAATGTGACCCAGTGCGAAATCATCGGGCTTGCACAAACTGATGATGTACGGGTCGTTGCTGGTGTCGCCGTCATTCAAATTGGCGAACAAATCTGCGGCTTTGATGTTTTTGGTGCCATTGCTGAAATATGCATTTCCGGCATCCAGCACCGGACCCTGCGCAAAGGCAACGGCGCTCAGCATCATACTGATGACAACTAACACTGAAATGAGAATGGCTACTTTTTTAATCATGGTTCTCTCCTTTTGATAGTTTTTCTAAAAATTGATTTTTGCAGTTGAATGGACTTAAAGTATTTTTGCTGATAAAATCCCTCCGTTTCGATATTATTTGGTTTCGGTTTTTGGTTGCGCCAGCGAAAGTTGGTCGGCGCGCTCGAGCGGGTAGCCCAGTGCCGCAAAATCGAAATCACTTTCGGGTCCGTGACAATTGGCGCAGGTGCGAGCGTCATCTTTGGTAATGCCGTGACTCGGCACAATGCGGATAGCCGTCTCGGTGGGCGAGCCTGCCGCTGTGCCGGTGGCGGCAAATTCAAACGGATTGAACGGCTGCGGGGCGCGAATCGTCCCCGAAATGACCGGCACGATTTTCGCCGTATCGCTGATGGCGATGGTGGCGGGTTTGCCGTCTTTTTCCCAACCGAATGTCGCCGCGCCGAATTGCAGGTCGGTTTGCGGCACAAACCAGCCGGTAGCATCATCGCGGGCGGCTTGACTCACATCCACCGCCAGTTGAACGGTATTGCCCGTCACATGACACGCCCGGCAGTCGAGTTTGGTGTGGGTGTTCAGCACCGCATCGGTATGGGGATATTCGCGGTGGCAGTCCAGACAATCCGCTTCGGCGGTGATTTCGTGATTGTCGCTGGGGTGGCAACTGACACACGCCAGCCCGGCTTCGGTGTGAACGTCTTCTGCCGGTTGCGAACTGTGACAGCGCAGGCAGGTGCTGCCCCCCGCCGCGCCGACGGTTTTCGCACTGGTGAGCATGTCATTGGGGTTGTATTCGCGGGCATGGCAAATCAGGCAGTTGGGCGTGGCATCATCGGCGGGGATGGTATCGGGCAGATGTGCCAGCAGCGGGTTGACCCCTTTTTCGGCGATGTGTTGGCTGTGAGCGGCGTTGCCTGCACTGCTGATGCGCTCGGTGCTGTGGCATCCGGCGGCGGCGCAACTGTCCGCCCCGCTGTAACTTTCGATGGTGGCATGGATGTTTTCAATCTCAAGCGGCTGGTACGCTTCATCTTCCGGCAGTTGTAATTTGTCCACTGTGGCGATGGCGGTGTCCTCGAA
>JALVZI010000625.1:0-490 GCA_027022125.1 Anaerolineae bacterium
ATTGGCGCGGCTGTCGCGCTGAGACTCGCCCCGCAAAGCGGCGAGGAAACCCGCGCGCAATTGATGGAAAAATCGGACGAGTGGAAAACAGTCGCCGGTGAATCGCTGGCGGATTCTCGCGCCAAAGCCGACGCCATCGTGGCAGATGCCCGCACCCGCGCCGAAAGCATTTTGGCAGAAGCACGTGCCAAAGCCGCCCAAGTGCAAGAACAGGCAAAAGAAAAAGCGGCAAAACTTCCGGAAGTGGGCAAATCTGCAATTGATGAACATAGCAGCAAATTAAAAGACGTTGCATCAACCATTGCCAGCAAAGTGAAAAAAGGCGATGGCGAATCGGACGCGCCCGCCGAAGCATAATTTCGGTGCAGTACCCAATTTGTATGCCGAACTAAATGAAATTTTTACTCTTCTTTCTTTTTTGCATCGAATTTTCACAAATTTCACAGATTTTATGCTTAAATTTGAGAAATTCGCGTTAATTTGATGCGGA
>JALVZI010000625.1:500-5934 GCA_027022125.1 Anaerolineae bacterium
GTTAATGCAAAATCAAGCCGGATATCCGTTTATTGAACTAAATGAAACTTTTGAAAAGTGTGCCAAAATTACAGCAATCATCGGCTATTTTTATGATGTCATTCCCGCCTGTGCCCTGCGGGAAATTCCGAAATGACATTTAAAATCCGTGCATTTGTGAAAATTTGCGGTTGGAAATGATAACCACGATTAAATGTGGTGCTATGTCTGTTCGCATTTGCCCGAATTTTGCCAAAAATAGCCGCATCCGCTATTATAGCCCATTGAACGCTCGGCTCGCACCGGGCGAAATTTCAGCGCCCGTTTGAGGGCGGCGGCATCAGTTTGGAGGCTCATATCACACAACAAGCATCCCCATCGCCGTATCTGTCGGTTGTCATTCCGGCATACAATGAATCGGTGCGGCTGCCAACCACTCTGCAAAAAGTGGTGGCATATCTGGAAGCGCAACCCTACCCCGCCGAAGTGCTGGTGGTGGATGACGGCAGCACCGACAACACTGTCGCACTGGCAAAAGAAATTGCCGCCGAACACCCCATCGTGCGGGTCATCGAGAACGACCATCGCGGCAAAGGGTACACTGTCCGCACCGGTATGCTGGCGGGGGCGGGGGAATTCATCCTTTTTTCCGATGCCGACCTCGCCGTGCCAATTGAAGAGACCGGCAAACTGCTTGCCCACCTGCAAGAAGGGTATGATGTGGTCATCGGTTCGCGCGAAGGGCAGGGCGCCAAACGCATTGACGAGCCGTGGCTGCGGCATTTTATGGGGCGGGTGTTCAATTTTCTCATCCATTTGATTGCCTTGCGGGGATTTCAAGATACACAGTGCGGTTTTAAAGCCTTCACCCGCGAAGCCACACAAGATTTGTTCAACCGCGTGCAATTGTACGGCGAAAACGCCGCCCGCATCACCGAAGCCGCCGTCACCGGTTTTGATGTGGAAGTGCTTTTTCTGGCGGTCAAACTGGGCTATCGGGTAAAAGAAGTGCCCGTCACGTGGATTTACGGCGAAGAAACGAAAGTGAACCCGCTGAAAGATTCGTGGCGCAACCTGAAAGATGTCATCGCCGTGCGCTGGAACGACCTCAGCGGAAAATACAGTTAATTCCATCCGGCTATTTACAAACGCACAAAACTCGCTATAATAAAGGTATGAACACATTGAAATTCGCCATTAAATTGATGCCTATGGTTATGCCCTGCCGCACGACGGCGGTTTAGGCTGTACGGGCTGAGTTTCACCCCTATTGCAAGCCACAACCGCACGCCTCCGTGCGGCTTTTTATTGCTCATATTCGTCCGTTCGCTATTCGTCACTCGCTACTCGTTATTTGTCACAAGGAGCATCATCTATGTCCGAAAATATTTTAGTTTGCACTGCCTGGCCCTACGCCAACGGCGACCAGCATTTGGGACACGTGGCAGGCAACTTCCTCCCCGCCGATATTTTCGCGCGGTATCACCGCCTGAAAGGCAATCGGGTGCTGATGGTATCCGGCTCGGATGCGCACGGCACGCCCATCACCGTGAAAGCGGATGAAGAAGGCGTTTCGCCGCGAGAGATTTTCGAGCGATACCACCGGCGCTTTCTGGAAACTTTCATTGGATTGGGCATCAGTTACGACCTGTTCACCCACACCAACACCGAAAACCACTACCGCGTGTCGCAGGATATTTTTACCGCCGCGCTGAACAATGGCTACATTTATAAAGAAACCCAGCAGCAATTTTACTCCGCCGCGCTGAAACGCTTTCTGCCCGACCGCTATATTGAAGGCACTTGCCCCAAATGCGGCTATGAATCGGCGCGGGGCGACCAGTGCGACAACTGCAAAACCCTACTGGAACCGACCGAACTCATCAACCCGCACGCCAAAATGGACAATTCGCCGCTGGAATTGCGCGAAACGGAACATTTTTTCCTCGATCTGGCGAAACTGAGCGACCAAATTTTGGCATATCTGGAAGACGGGAAAGAGTTTTGGCGACCCAATGTCATCAATTTCAGCAAAAATTACGTGAAAGAAGGCTTGCGCGGTCGCCCCATCACCCGCGATATTGACTGGGGCATCCCCATTCCGCTGGAAGGGTACGAAACCAAACGGCTGTATGTCTGGTTCGAGGCGGTCATCGGCTATCTCAGTGCCAGCATCGAATGGTCGGTGAACCACGGCACACCCGATGCGTGGAAAGATTGGTGGTATAACCCCGCCGCCAAAACCTACTATTTTATGGGGAAAGACAATATCCCCTTTCACGCCATCATCTGGCCCGGCGAACTGCTGGCAACCGGACGCAAATTGTACGCCACTGAAAACGACGGGCTGATGAACCTGCCATACGATGTGGTTTCAAACGAATATCTGACGATGACCGGCGCGAAAATCAGTACCAGCCGCAATTATGCCATCTGGGCGCCCGACATTCTGGAACGATTCGACCCCGACCCGGTGCGCTATTACCTGAACGCCATCGCCCCCGAAACCCGCGACAGCGATTTTATGTTCGATGATTTCATCCGCCGCAATAATGATGAACTGGTCGCCACATGGGGCAATCTGGTCAACCGCATGCTCGGTTTCGCCTTCAAACGGTTTGATGCCACTGTACCCGAACCGGGCGAGTTGGGCGACCTCGACCGCGAAATTTTGGCAACGGTGGCAGAGGGATTCGACACGGTGGGCAACCTGCTGGCTGCCGCAAAATTCAAAGCGGCGCAGCAAGCCGCGATGAAACTGGCGCAAGCTGCCAACATCTATCTTGACCGGAAAGCGCCGTGGAAAACCATCAAAACCGACCGCGATGCCACCGCCACCACCGTGTTCGTCATTTTACGGGTGATAGACAGTCTGAAAACCATTTTCGCGCCGTTCCTGCCGTTCACATCCCAAAAAGTACACGAATATCTGGGATACGACGGGCAACTTTTCGGCGAGATTGGCACGCAGGAATTTTCGGAAACGAACCGGTCGCACACCGCGCTGGTGTACCATCCCGAAAAAGCCGCCGGTGTGTGGCAGCCGAGCGAACTGCCCGCCGGACAAAAATTGCGCAAACCCGCACCGCTTTTCAAAAAATTCGACCCAAAAGAAACCGAAGCGGTGTTGATGGAGTTATTGGAAAATTAGAGATTGGTGATTGGAGATTAGGGCGTGTCGACGTTTTGTTTTCAGCGGGAAAAACGCCCTTCGATACGCCCTGCGGGCTACTCAGGATGAAAAATCGGCAAACGTCAACAGAACCTAATCACCAATCTCCAATCAATCAACCAACCACCCAGAGGGGGCAACCGATGGCAACCGTAAAAATCCGCAAACGACTCTCGTCCGGCGAGAAAATGATTGACGAAATGCTCGGTGGAGGGTTCATTGAAGGCAGCACCACACTGGTCAGCGGCGCGCCGGGCGTGGGGAAAACCACGCTGGGGCTGCAATTTCTGTGCGCCGGCGCCGCCAACGGCGAACCGGGCGTGCTGGTGACGTTTGAGGAATTTCCCGCTACTCTCATCCGCGATGCCAAACAGATGGGCTGGGATTTGCAGCAGATGCAATCGGACGGGTTGCTGCGAATAATTTTCACGTCGCCGGACGTGTTTTTGAGCAGTCTGCAAGCGCCGGATAGCCCGCTGGCAGAAACCATCCGCACGATTGCCCCCACCCGCGCGGTGGTTGACAGCGTGACGCAGTTTACCCGCACCACCGAAGACCCCATCAAATTGCGGGCAATCCACAATTCGCTCATCAACGCCCTGAAACGCGAAGGCATCACCAGCCTGCTGCTGGCAGAAGACGCGCACATCACCCACACCGAAACGGGCACGGTCGCCGCGCTGCCATACGTGGTGGACAGTGTTATTTTGATGCGGTACGTGGAAGTGGATAGCGCGATGCGCCGCGCGCTGACCATTTTGAAAATGCGCGGCAGTCGTCACACTAAAGAAATTCGGGGGTACGAAATTACCGACGGCGGGTTGCAGATGCAGGAACCGTTTGCAAACATCCGCGGACTGCTATCGGGCATCACCCGCCGGGTGAAATAGCATGTTGAGCAGGGTTCATTGACTCCCAAATCACCTTTACAGATTTTACGCTTTTGCCCACAATTTCCGTGATGCGTGATGAGTGAAACGTGATGCGTGATGATTTGGTCAACCGGCAATGCTCGCGGCAGATAAAATATTTGCGCTGCCGGGTAAGCACTACAACGGATTGGGAAAGGAACGGATAACCTGTACGATTGATTGAAGATTGGTTATTGGAGATTCTCCCATTCGTCATTCGCTATTCGCAAATTCACCCATTCGCAAATTAACTTTGCCGGTCAGCGCGCGGAAATAAATTTCCGCGCGCAAAGCGTAGGGGCGACCCTTGTGGTCGCCCGAAACAGGGCAGCCACAAGGGCTGCCCCTACGATTGTTTGAGGTAAACACCACCCCCGAACAATCACCAAAAATCAGTGAACTTCGTGAAAATTCGCGGCTAAGATGATAACCGCCGCACCAACCCCGACCATCGTTTGTTGACACGGTTATTTCGCACCGCCATAGCGATTGCCTGCCGCGTGCCCACCAAAATGACCATCTCTTTGGCGCGGGTGATGGCAGTGTACAGCAAATTTCGCTGTAACATCATATAATGCTGGGTCAGCATCGGTAGCACCACAATCGGGTATTCACTCCCCTGCGCTTTGTGCACCGACATCGCATACGCGGGGGTAATTTCATCCAAATCGCTCAACTCGTACAGCACCGGGCGGTCATCAAACAAAATGAAAACCTCCCCATCCTCCAAATTTATATTTTGGATGAACCCAATATCGCCATTGAACACATCTTTATCGTAATTGTTGCGCAGTTGCAGCACTTTATCGCCGGTGCGAAACAACCTGCTCCCTGACTGATATTCCGTCAGCCCGGGTTTGGGCGGGTTGAGCGTGGCTTGCAGCAGTTCGTTCAGTTTTGCCACCCCCGCCGAGCCGCGGTGCATCGGTGCCAGCACCTGAATATCGCGCATCGGGTTCGCGCCAAATTTGCGCGGCACACGGTTGGCAACAATATCCACCACCAGCGGCGCCACCGCATCCGCATCACTTTTGCCGAAAAAGTAAAAATCGGTTTTATCGGCGGGAAACAGCGGAAACTCGCCGCGATTCACGCGATGGGCGTTGGTGATGATGGTGCTGTTTTGCGCCTGCCGAAAGATGACCTCCAACCGCACGGTGGGAATTTCGCCGCTATTCAGCATATCGCGCAGCACATTCCCCGCCCCCACCGATGGCAATTGGTCGGCATCGCCCACCAGCAGCAGATGCGTGCCCGGCGAAACCGCTTTCAGCAGGTTGTTCATCAGAATCAAATCGACCATACTGACTTCATCCACAATCAGCATATCCGCCAACAGTGGATTTTCCGCATTCCGTTTGAATTTGAATCC
>JALVZI010000626.1 GCA_027022125.1 Anaerolineae bacterium
AAAGCCGGAGATGGGGGATTAGGGATTGGTTATTAGTTGTCAGTTTTCAGCGGTCAGTCTTCAAAAGACAAATCACCAATCACCAATTAACCAATCTCCAATAACCAACGTCTATGAAAAAACTCTCATCCGGCATAACCAAATATGACTTCCTCGCGGCGGCAATTCTGTTTTTGCTGCCGTTACTTCTATTTGCCCCGGTGACGCTCGGCGGGAAAACCCTGCTGCCCGCGGAGAACCTCTTTTCGTTTGAGCCATATCGCTCTTTCGCCGCCGAGTTGGGCGTGCCACCGCCGCACAATCTGCTCGTTTCCGACCTGATTCTGGAAAATTACATCTGGAAATCGCACATCCGCGACGCAATTGCCGCCCGCGAATTGCCCCTGTGGAATCCGTACATTTTTTCGGGGCAGCCATTTTTGGCAAACGGACAGCATTCCGCGCTCTATCCGGTGAGCCTGCTATTTTACGTTTTGCCGCTGGCAAAGGCGTATGGCTGGTTCACCGTTATTCAACTGTGGCTGGCGGGATTGTTCACCTACATTTTTCTGCGCACGCTGAAAGCCAATCGCGGCGGCGCACTGCTCGGCGGAATCACCTTCAGTTTGAGCGGATTTTTCATCAATCGGGTGGTGTTCACCATGATTTTGGCGGGGGCGGTGTGGCTGCCGCTGATGCTCGCCATCATCGAAATCATCATCCGCAAGCAGGAAGAAAAGGGGCGCGCCGGTTATTCACCGATTCCATACATTGTCGCCGGTGCGCTGGCGATGGGTGTGCAGGTGCTGGCGGGGCACATCGAAATTACATATTATGTGCTGCTGGTCAGTGGATTTTACGCCCTGTGGCGGCTGATTGCGCTGTGGCGGGCGCAGGGCACGCCGAAATTTGCGCTGCGGCTCGGCGGCTGGCTGCTGGTGATGATGGCGGTCGGGCTGGGAATCGGCGCGGTGCAGTTGATTCCGTTTTTGGAAATCGGCACGCACAATTTCCGCGAAGGGGCGGTGTCGCTGGCGCAGGTGCGCGGCTGGGCGCTCCCCGCGCGGCGAATCATCTCGTTTGTCATTCCCAACTTTTTCGGCAGTGCGGCGCACCACAACTATTTCGATTTGCTCACCCGCCAATGGCTGCCCATCGAATTGAACGCGCGCGGCGAACTGAACCCGCTGTGTGCCGGATGCACCCGCTGGGACGTGAAAACGGCGGTCGAAGCGGGGGCATACACCGGCATTCTCCCGCTGACTTTCGCCGCGCTGGCGGTGTGGTTTGCGCTGCGCCGAAGGTACGAATCACGAATCACGAATCACGAATCACGCGAAAATTTCATCCGCCCGGTGTTCATTTTCGCCGTTTTGGCAATTCTCTCCCTGCTCTTCGCCTTCGGCACGCCGCTATATGCCGTGCTGTTTTACGGCTTGCCCGGCTGGAATCAACTGCACTCTCCCTTCCGCTGGATTTACCCCTTCACGCTGAGTATCGCCGTGCTGGCGGGACTCGGCACGCATTATTTGAGCCGGTGGGCAGGTGAGAAAGATATGTCATTCCGGAATTTGCCGTCAGGCAAATATCCGGAATCCAAAAAGTGGATTCCCGCTTTCGCGGGAATGACATCGTCTCACTTTCTCATCCGCTCACTTTCTCACCTGCTTTTCTGGGGTGGATTGGCGGGCGTGCTGGCGATGCTCGCCGCGCTGATTGTGCCGTCGCCGTTCATTGC
>JALVZI010000627.1 GCA_027022125.1 Anaerolineae bacterium
CGCATCCTGAGTAGCGGTTTGCGGAGCAAACCGCGTATCGAAGGGCGTTTTTCTTGCCGATTTTTACCCTTCGATACGCCCTGCGGGCTACTCAGGATGAAAAATCGGCAAACGTCAACAGAACCTAATCTCCAATAGCGCAATTTGACTTCTGTTCAAACTGCGCTATACTTTCGCGCTGAAATAATTTTCGGCGCAAAGTATTTTTAAGGGAAAATATGACATCTGAAAAAGAAATTACCCACCACGCCAGAGTTCGATTGTTGCAGCAGCAAATTTACACGCTGATGTGGATGGGCATGAAGCAGTTTGTAACCCATTTGCAGCAATACGGATTGACTCAGCCACAGTTTGTCACGCTGGCGGCGCTGGTGCATCACCAAAAACCGGTAACGATGCAGCAACTCGCCAAAGTTGCGCTGCAAGATGCCCCCACGATGACCGGTATTGTCAACCGGTTGGTAAAAATGGGTGTCGCGCAGCGAACCCGCAGCGAAACCGACCGCCGGGTGGTGTTGGTACAAGCCACGCCCGCCGGTGCCGAACTCATCGACAAAATTGATCGCGAAATGGAAGATGCCAGTCCCATATCATTTTGCCGTTTGCCCGAAGAAGATTTGGACAAACTGGAAAATATCATCGACGGGCTGCTGCTGATTCTGCTGAAACAGCATTCCCCCATACAAACAATTTCGCTGTCACAAGCGAAACAATGGCTGCAAACCTTTGCCGCCGACCCCATTCAATTTGTGAAAAATCAGGAAGAAGATGCAATTTCCGGTTGACAAATTTTATACTTTTGCCAACGATTTTCGTGATGCGTGATGCGTGATGCGTGATGCGTGATGCGTGATGCGTGATGCGTGATGCGTGATGCGTGATGCCACACTGCAACTCTGCTACCTTGCTACTCTGAAACTTGACTTTGGACTTGAAACTTGAAACTTGAAACTAATTGCTACCCTGCTACCTTGAAACTTTGAAACTTTGAACATTGAACCCGAAACTTGAAACATTGAACTTGGAGCGACACATGCACAAAAAAACACTCATTGGTCTATTGACGCTGGCGTTGCTGGCTGTGGTTGCCAGCGGTTGCAATTCAACTGGTGCTGTCCCACAATCCATCGCCCCCGAAAACCCACATGTGCCGGTGGAAGTTTCGGCGGTACATACCGGAAATATCGCCAACGTGCTCAATTTTTCCGGCGATTTGGAACCGGAAACCAGCCTGTCGCTGGTGAGTATCGTTTCCGGCGCAATTGAAGAAGTGATGGTGGAACCGGGCGACGAAGTTCGCGCCGGCGACCCCATCCTGCGTATTGAAGATACCACCTACCGCGCCCAACTGAAACAGGCGGAAGCCGGATTGACGGTGGCGCAGGCGAATCTGCAAAAAATGCTGAACGGACCGCGTTCGGAGCAAATCGAAATGGCGCGGGTGGGAGTGGAAGCCGCCAAAGCGCAACTGGAGGGTGTGACCACCCTCACCGATGATGAACGCACGATTGCCTCGGCGCAATTGGCGCAGGCAGAAGCCGCACTGCGGCTGGCGCAATCGCAGTACGATAAAATTAAATGGGCGGGGCAGGCGAGTATGACCCCGCAGGCACTGCAACTCGAGCAGGCGACCATCGCCTACCAGACGGCAAAAGCCGCCTACGATATGCAGGCAAACCCCGACACAACCACACTGGCACAATTGCGCGCTGCCGTCCGTCGGGCGGAGTTAAATTTGCAATTGGCGGAAAACCCATTCACCGATGAAGATTATGCGCTGGCGCGGGCGGGCGTTTCGCAGGCGGAAGGCGTGGTGGCATTGGCGCAATATCAGGTGGATAATGTGATTTTGCGCGCACCATTTGATGGGGTGATTGCCGAAGTTTATGCCACCGTCGGCGCGGTCGGCGGACCGCAACTGCCGGCGGTGAAACTCATTTCCAAAAATCTGGAAGTGAAAATCGAAATTCCCGAAAACCAAATCGGGCAGGTGTATGAAGGGCAGCCCGCCGCGCTGAAAGTGGCGGCATTCCCCGGAGAAGATTTTCCCGCGTTTGTAAAAAGTGTTGCCCCCGCCGCCGACGCCACCAGCCACACATTCAGTGTGACCATCGGTGTGGCAGATGACGGGCAGAAATTGCGCGCCGGTATGTTTGCCGATGTGGCACTGCTGCTGGATGAGCGCGCCAATGCCATTTTGGTACCGCGCTCGGCGGTAACAGAGATGGACGGACAACCGGTGGTGTTTGTGGTGTCTGCCGATGAGCAGACCGTCACTCTGCGCCCGGTGAAACTCGGGCTGACCGATGACGGAAATATCGAAATCACGGACGGGCTTTCGGTGGGCGAAACCATCGTCACTGCCGGATTGAGCAACCTGTCGGACGGCGCAAAAATCAACATTACCACCCGTCAGGAATAGAGGCACTCATGGGATTAACAAAACTTTCGGTCAATAGACCTTTAACGATGTTGATGATAATTTTGGCGCTGGCGGTGCTGGGCTGGCGCGGGTTTACCATGATGCAGGTTGACCGTTTCCCGCCGGTGGATTTTCCGATTGTGTCGGTGGTGGTGGTGTATCCCGGCGCGTCGCCGCAGGATGTGGAAGACCAGGTGATAAAACCCATCGAAGATGCCGTGGCGGGGATTCCCGGCGTTGACCACATTCAGTCGGTATCGAATGAGAGTGTGGGATATGTGGTCGTTCAGTTTTTGGAAGAGGTGGACGGCAATCAAGCCGCCATTGATGTGGAACGGCAGGTGGCAACTATCAAAGGCAGTTTGCCCGATGATGCCAAAGAGCCGTCGGTGCTGAAAGCCGATTTTAACGCCATCCCGATTATGAACATCATTATCAGCGGTTCGCAATCGCAGGATGAGTTGTTCAAACTAGCGGAAGATACCGTAAAACCGAGTTTGCAGGCAATCAACGGCGTGGCATCGGTGTCGGTTGCCGGCGGGCGCGACCGTATCATCGCCGTGAAACTGGATGCGCAAAAGTTGACGGCATACGAATTGCCCATCAGCAGTGTTAACCAGACATTTGCCATCAATAACCTGACTTTCCCCATCGGCACACTGGAAGAGGGTCGGCTGAAAAGCAGCATCCGCTCCGAAGGGAGTTTCCAGTCGCTGGCGGAAATCAACAATATGGTGCTGTCGGGGGGATATAACCCGCGCGCAAGCGGTGGGCGTCCCGCACCGGCGGGCAGCGATACCGGCGGGCTGGTGTATGTCCGCGATGTGGCAACGGTGGAAGACACGTTTGAAGATACCTCTGTTTTGCAGCGATACAACGGGCAGGACACGGTGGTCATCAGTGTGGTAAAAACCAGCGATGCCAACGTCATCGAAGTGGCGGACAGTGTGCGCCAAAAAGTTGCCGCGCTGAACCAAGCCCTCCCCGGCGACACGCAAGCGGTCATCGTCAGCGATGACTCCGACTTCATCAAAAATTCGGTGCGCTCGGTGGAAGAAGATTTGATGCTGGCAATTCTCATCACCGGACTGGTGATGCTGGTTTTCCTGCACACCCTGCGCAGCACATTCATCGTTATTTTGGCGATTCCGTCATCGCTGATGGCAACTTTTTTGGTGATGTGGGCGCTGGGTTACAGCCTGAACGTGCTGACCCTGCTGGCGCTGACGCTCATCATCGGCGTGCTGGTGGATGACTCGATTGTAGTGCTGGAAAATATCGAGCGCCACCTGCGGATGAAAAAGTCACCGCGCCGCGCCGCCATTGAAGGGCGGTCGGAAATCGGCTGGGCGGCAATTGCCATCACGCTGGTGGATGTGGTGGTATATGTGCCGGTGGCGTTCACCAGCGGTATCGTCGGGCAGTTTTTCCGCTCGTATGGTATCACCATCGCCACGGCGACACTTTTTTCACTCTTCATGTCGTTCACGCTCACGCCGATGCTGGCGGCATATTGGATGAAAGATGAACGCCTGCCGGATGTACCCCGCACCGGCATTGCCGGGTTGCTGGGCAAGTTGTTCCGTCCGATTGGCTGGCTGTGGGGTAAATTTACCGTCGGTTGGGATAAAGGGTTCGATTTTCTGTCGAATCTGTATGCTCGCACCATCCGGCTGTCGCTGCGAAATGGATGGACGCAGTTGATGGTGCTGGTCATCGCTTTTGCGCTGCTCGGTGCGGCGATGACACTGGCGCCAAAAATCAATTTCGAAATGATGCCCCATGAAGATGACGGGCTTTTCACGGTGAATGTGGAAATGCCGCCTTCCACCAAATTGGAAGTGACCGACGCGGTGGCGCGCCAAATCGAGCAAATCGTTCTGCGCGAAGTGCCGGAAACGACCAGCATTTTAACGCGGGTAGGCGGCGGCAGTGGCGGCGCGTCCATTTTCTCCGGCGGCGGCAGCAGCGGAAGTAATGTGGCATCGGTATTTGTGCAGTTGGTCAACAAAAACGACCGCGCCCGCAAATTGCGGGATGTGGTTAATGACCTGCGCCCGATAGTTTCGCAGATACCCGATGCCACGGTGACGGTGGATACTTCCGGTTTTGTGGCGGGGATGGAAACGGGCGTCAGTTTGCAGGTTTTCGGTCCCGACCCCGATGTGCTGATTGACCTTTCCAAACAGGTGGAAGAAATTGTGCGCACCACCCCCGATACGGTGGATGTGGTGAACACCGATGCCGTCCGTGCGCCGGAAACGCGCATCAAACTGAACCGGCAAAAGTTGTCTGACATGGGGTTGTCGGCGGCGCAGGTTTCCAGCGCGCTGCGCACGGCGGTCACCGGCAGTGATGTCGGCGATTATGCGCCGGATGATGAAGATGCAGTCAGCATTATTTTGCGACTGGATGAAAATTCGCGGAAAGATTTGCAGCAATTGCTGCAACTGCCGGTGGGATATGTGCAGGGCAAACCGATAGCGTTGGGGCAGGTGGCAACCATCGAGCGCAGTTTGGCGCCGTCGGTCATCAACCGTTACAACCGCCAGCGCATTTTAACCATCAGCGCGGGCGTGACCACCAGCAACGCGGGTGGGGTGGCAAATGCCGTCGAAGACCGCATCAAAAAAGAAGTCACCTTCCCGCCGGAGTATGGCTATCGTTTTTCCGGGGCAACGCAGGAACAGCGAAAAGCATTCTCGCAACTTTTCTCGGCGATTTGGCTGTCGGTCATTTTGGTATATATGCTGCTGGTGGCGCTGTATCAGCACTGGCTGCAACCGTTTGCCATCATTTTCACCCTGCCGATGGCGCTGATTGGGGTGCTGGCGGGGTTGTATCTCACCCACAATACCTTCAATATGTTCTCGCTGCTGGGGGTGATTATGCTGTTCGGGGTGGTCACGCGCAACGCTATTCTGATTGTCGATTTTGCCAATCAGGCGCGTGAGCGCGGTGTGCCGCGCAAAGAAGCATTGGTTGAAGCGGGACGCTTGCGCTTGCGACCCATTGCGATGACCGCCAACACGCTGGTTTTCGCGCTGCTGCCGGTGCTGTTCAGCACCGCCGACGGCTCTGAATCGCGCACGCCGCTGGCGGCAGTGATGGTCGGCGGGGCGATTACCGCCGGATTTATGGCGTTGGTTGTTACCCCGGTGATGTACAACATTTTAGAAGCCTTTACCGATTGGGTGAAACGAGTCACGCGCTGGCTGACCGGTTCCACCGAACCGCAACAACCCGCACCGGAAACGGAGGTGTCATCATGAGCACGCACCGAAAAATAACGGCAATTTTGGCGATGGTACTGCTGCTGGCACTGGCGGGCTGCTCGCTGAGCGGCGAACAGCGCGAACTGGAAAAGCGTCTCTCGGCGGCGGATTTTCCCACCCCCGTGCCGACCCAACCGTCGCCCACACCAACCCCCTTCCCGAAACAGGCGCTCGAATTGGCAGCGCAACTGACCGGCACGGAAACGGCGGTGGTTTCGGC
>JALVZI010000628.1 GCA_027022125.1 Anaerolineae bacterium
CGTCGGCTATACCACCCCGGAAGAGTTCGGCTGGCTGATTGGCTATCTGATTGAAAATACCCCCGGTGCGGAAAACGCCATCTGGTCAACCCACTGCCACAACGATTTGGGGCTGGCGACATCGAATACGCTGGCGGGCGTGGCAAACGGCGCGCGGCAGGTGGAAGTGACCATCAACGGCATCGGCGAGCGCGCGGGCAATACCAGTTTGGAAGAAGTGGTGATGGCAATTGCCACCCGCCCGCAGCAGTTCCCCGTTACCACTAACATTGATACCACTCAAATCACCCGCACCAGCCGTATGGTCAGCGCATATACCGGCATTCCCGTTCAACCGAATAAAGCCATTGTCGGCGCGAATGCGTTTGCGCACGAAGCGGGCATTCATCAGGATGGGATGCTGAAACACCACTCCACTTATGAAATTATGCGCCCGGAAACGGTCGGGCTGGCGGCGAGTTCGCTGGTGCTGGGCAAACATTCGGGGCGACACGCTTTTAAAGTTCGGTTGGAAGAATTGGGATATGGCGATTTGACCAAAGAGGAATTGAATCAGGCATTCGAGCGGTTCAAACGGATTGCGGACAAAAAGAAGGTTGTCACCGATGCCGATTTGGAAGCCATCATCACCGATGAAATTTACCAGCCGCCCGAATTTTGGAAATTGCAGTATGTGCACGTTACCTGCGGCGACCACACCCGCTCCACCGCCACCGTCAGTTTGATTGACCCCAACGGCGCGGAACTGGAAGATGCCGCCATCGGCACGGGACCTGTGGACGCAGTGTACAAAGCCATCAACCGCATTGTCGGCGAACCGAATACACTGACCGAGTTTGTGGTGAAAGCGGTCACGGAAGGGATTGACTCGCTGGGCGAAGTGACCATCCGCATCCAGCCGGAAAACGGCGGCGTATCCGGTCGAACCAATCCCCAAACGGGAAAACAGCAGTCGCGCACGTTTAGCGGGCACGGCGCCAGCACCGACATCGTTGTTGCCAGCGCCCGCGCCTATATGAGCGCGCTCAACAAAATGCTCGCCGCCCGCGAAGAGCAATCGGCGGTGATTGGGCAAAAAGCATGAGGCGTGATGACGTGAAACGTGATGACGTGAAGCGTGAGGCGTGGTGTTTATGATTCACGTATCACGTATCACGCATCACAATCAACAAATGACCAACCAACCAAGGACAAATAACCAATGACCAACACCCCTCGCACACTTTTTGAAAAAATCTGGGACGACCACGTTGTGGTTCACGAAAACGGAAACCCCGCCGTGCTGTATATTGACCTCCATCTGGTGCACGAAGTCACGTCTCCGCAAGCGTTTACCGGCTTGCGCGAAAAAGGTCTCACCGTGCGCCGCCCGTCGCAAACGCTGGCGACGATGGATCACGGCATTCCCACCACCCCGCCGAACATCCCCATCACCGATGCGATGGTCATCAACCAAATTTCGCAATTGGAGAAAAATTGCACCGAATTCGGCATTCCGCTGATGGGGATGGACAGCCCCAATCGCGGTATCGTGCATGTCATCGGACCGGAACTCGGCGCGACCCAACCGGGGATGACCATCGTTTGCGGCGACAGCCACACTGCCACCCACGGCGCATTCGGTGCGCTGGCGTTCGGCATCGGCACCAGCGAAATCGAGCACGTGCTGGCGACGCAATCGCTGTTGCAGCAAAAACCGAAATCGATGGAAATCCGAGTGGATGGCACGCTGAAACCCGGCGTGACGGCGAAGGACATCATTTTGGCGGTCATCGCCAAAATCGGTATCGGCGGCGGCACGGGGTATGTGGTGGAATACACCGGCAGCGCCATCCGCAGTTTGAATATGGAAGAACGGATGACCGTCTGCAATATGTCCATCGAAGGGGGGGCGCGCGCCGGAATGGTTGCGCCGGATGATACCACTTTCGAGTTTCTGGCGAACCGACCGCTGGCGCCGCAGGGCGCGGCGTGGGATGAGGCGGTGGCACAGTGGCGGCAACTTCGCACAGACGACGGGGCAACTTACGATAAAACCGTCACACTCAACGCCGACGACCTGACGCCGATGATAACGTATGGCACGAATCCCGGTATGGGGATGAAAATCACCGACACCATCCCCGACCCGGCGGATGTCGCCGATGTCAGCGCGCGGCAATCGCTGCAAAAAGCGCTCGATTATATGGGCTTGCAGCCCGGAAAACCGCTGCTCGGTCATCCGGTGGATGTGGTATTTTTGGGCAGTTGCACCAACTCGCGGTTGCACGATTTGTGGCAGGCGGCATCGGTGCTGAAAGGGCGAAAAGTTGCACCGAATGTGCGTATGCTGGTTGTGCCCGGCTCGCAGCGGGTCAAAGCGCAGGCGGAAGCGGAGGGGCTGGACAAGATTTTCATCGAAGCGGGCGCGGAATGGCGCGAAAGTGGATGCAGCATGTGCATCGCCATGAACGGCGACCAACTTTCGCCGGGGCAGTATGCCGTTTCCACCAGCAACCGCAATTTTGAAGGTCGGCAGGGTCCCGGCGGGCGAACCTTCCTCGCCAGCCCGCTCACCGCCGCCGCCAGCGCCGTCGCCGGTGCAGTGGCGGATGTGCGTGTTTTAATGAACAATGAATAACGAATAATGAACAATGGATTCGTGAAACGTGATGAGTGAAACGTGATGAGTGATGCGTGATGAGTGATGCGTGATGAGTGATGCGTGATGAGTGATGCGTGATGAGTGATGCGTGAGACTTGCAACCCTGCAACTCTGCTACCCTGCAACTTTGGACTTGAAACTTTGGACTTGGGACTAATTGCAACCTTGCTACCCTGCAACCTTGAACTTTGAACTTTGAACTTTGAACTAATTGCAACCCCGAAACCCGAAACCAGAAACTCGAAACCAGAAACCCGGAACAAGATAATGAACCCACTAAAAACCTATACCGGAAAAATCGTTTCCATCCCCACCGAAAATATCGACACCGACCAAATCATACCGGCGCAATTTTTGAAAGTCACCGATAAAAACGGGCTGGGGAAAAATCTCTTTTTCAACTGGCGTTATCTGCCCGATGGCTCGCCGAACCCCGATTTTGTGCTGAACCGCGCCGAATCGCAGGGGGCAACCATTTTGGTGGCAGGCGACAATTTCGGCTGCGGCTCCAGCCGCGAGCACGCCCCGTGGGCGCTGGCGGCATTCGGCTTTCGGGTGCTCATCAGCACCGGTTTCGCCGACATTTTCCGCAATAACTCGCTGAAAAACGGATTGCTGCCCGTTATTGTGGACAGAGAAACACACCGCCAACTGCAATCGCTGGCGGAAGAAGACCCGGAAACGCGCATCACCATCGACCTGCCCAACCAGACGCTCACCCTGCCCGACGGGCGCACGGTCAATTTCCCCATCGACCCGTTCAGCAAGCATTGTCTGGTCAACGGCATCGACCAACTCGGCTACCTGCGCGAGCATCTGCCGGCGATTGAAGAATATGAGAAAACGCACCCGCAAAGAGTAAAGACAATCTGAAACGTGATGGGTGATGCGTGAAAAATCACGTTATCACGCATCACGTTTTCACGTTTCACGAAAAGAGGTAAATTATGGCACGGGAAATTCTACTTTACGATACCACGCTTCGAGATGGCACGCAGCGCGAAGGCATTTCATATTCCAGCGATGACAAATTGAAGATTGCCCGCAAGTTGGATGAACTCGGTGTGCATTATATTGAAGGCGGCTGGCCCGGTTCAAACCCGAAGGACGCAGAGTTTTTCGAGCGGGTGAAATCGCTGAATCTGAAAAATGCCAAAATTGCCGCGTTTGGCAGCACGCGCTATAAAAACACCACCTGCGAAACGGACGCCAACATTCAGGCGCTGGTAGAAGCCGATACCCCCGTGGTGACACTGGTCGGCAAAACGTGGGATTTGCACGTGCATAAAGTGCTGGAAGCCGACCCGGAAGAAAATTTGGCGATGATTCAGGAAAGTGTGGCGTATTTCAAACGGCTGGGCAAAGAAGTTATTTACGATGCCGAGCACTTTTTCGATGGCTATAAAGCCAATCCCGAATATGCGCTGATGACCCTGCAAGTTGCCGCCGAAGCCGGCGCAGATTCCATCTGCCTGTGCGATACCAACGGCGGCACGATGCCGTGGGAAATCGAAGAAATCATCAAAGCCGTGCGCGAGCGCATCAGCACCCCGCTGGCGATTCACACCCACGATGACGGCGGTTGCGCGGTGGCAAATTCGCTGGTGGCGGTGGAAGCGGGGTGCGTGCAGGTGCAGGGAACCATCAACGGGTACGGCGAGCGGGTGGCAAATGCCAATCTCATCACCATTATTCCCGATTTGCAATTGAAAATGGGCTATGAGGTTATCGCCCCGGAGCAGTTGAAGAATCTCACGTCCGTGTCGCATTATGTCGCCGAGTTGGCGAATTTGCCGCTGGATGACCACCAGCCGTTTGTGGGACGCAGTGCTTTCGCGCACAAAGGGGGCATCCACGTGGCGGCGGTGCTCAAAGCGGAAGAAAGTTACCAGCATATTGACCCCACGCTGGTGGGCAATAAAAAACGCGCCGTCGTTTCCGAACTTTCCGGCAAAGGTAATTTGCTGTTTCAGGCGCAGCAGCGGGGTATCAATGTCGGCAAAGCCGAAGCCAAAGCCGTGTTACAGAAAATCAAGCAGTTGGAATATGAAGGTTTCGCGTTTGAAACTGCCAACGCTTCGGTGGATATTATGCTGATGCGCACCCAACCCGATTACCGCCCGCCGTTTGAGTTGGTAGATTACACGGTCACGGTGGAACATCGCGACAAACGCGGACTGCTCGCGGAGGCAACGGTTAAAGTGCGGGTGAACGGCGAAATCAAACACACCGCCGCCGAAGGGAACGGTCCCGTCAACGCGCTGAACAAGGCTTTGCGCAAAGCACTGTATGAGGTGTATCCTACTCTGCAAAGGGTTCATTTAACCGATTACAAAGTCCGCATTTTGGACAGCGACAAAGGCACAGCCGCCACTACCCGTGTGCTGATTGATTTCAGCGACGGGGAAAATTACTGGACAACCGTCGGCGCACACCCCAATATCATTGATGCCAGTTGGCGCGCCATCGCCGACAGTATGGAATATGCGCTGGCGAAAGCAAGTAGTAGTATGTAGCAGGAAGCAAGGAGCAGGAATCCATAGTTCATACTCCCTGCTCCCTATCCCTTGACAGAAAGGACATCATGCAAGCCAAAATTACACTGTTGCCCGGCGATGGCATCGGTCCCGAAGTGGTGGCCGAAGGCGTAAAAGTGCTCAACGCCATTGCCGAGAAATTTAACCACGATTTTTCATTTGAAACCGCGCTCATCGGCGGGATAGCCATTGATGAAACGGGCAATCCGCTGCCGGATGAAACCATCGCCGCCGCCAAAAACGCCGATGCGGTGTTACTCGGTGCGGTGGGCGGACCCAAATGGAGCGACCCCACCGCCGCCGTTCGCCCGGAACAGGGACTGCTCAAAATTCGAAAGGAACTGGGGCTGTTTGCCAACGTGCGCCCCGTAAAAATCTATCCCGCGCTGGCGACCGCTTCTACCCTGAAACCGGAAGTGATTGCCGGTGTGGATATGGTCATCGTCCGCGAACTGACCGGCGGGCTCTATTTCGGCAAACCGCAGGGACGCTCGCAGAACGATAACGGGCGCGAGGCGGTGGACACGCTGCGCTATACCGAAGCCGAAATCGAGCGGCTGGTGCGTGTCGGATTCGAGTTGGCGCGCGGACGGCGCAAAAAAGTTACCAGTGTGGACAAAGCCAACGTGCTGGCATCGAGCCGGTTGTGGCGCGAAGTGGCGCACGAAGTGCGGCAGGATTATCCCGATGTGGATTATGAGGATTTGCTGGTGGATGCCTGCGCGATGCAT
>JALVZI010000629.1 GCA_027022125.1 Anaerolineae bacterium
GCTGCTGCAATGGGATGTCAGCGGCGCAGACCAAATTTTCCTCTATCCCGGCGGCGATGCGGGGGTGACCGCCCCCGGCGATTTACAGGTTACACCCGACGTGACGACCATCTACCGGCTGGTGGCATCGAATGCGCGGGGGGATGTGGAAGCCACGGTGACGGTGGTTGTTTCGCCGAAACCGGTGGAAGTGGTGTATGATTTCATCGAAAAAGGTCCGGCGGCGACATGGGAAAATGGCAGCGGCGACACGCTGCCGTGGAACGGCGACCCAAACGACCCGCGCGGATTCGTCATTCCGCAGGAAAATGTCACGCTGGAAGATGACACCGTGCCGGGCATTGTGCTGGAAACACACCCGCAGTGGACAGCCGACGGTGCAATTGTGGGTTCGTATGAAGTTGATTTCGAGATAAAATCGGGCGATAAATTTGTGGCGGATGTCGGCTTTTTAAAGGGCGCGACATTCTCCAACGGTGTAACTTTCAAATTCTGCTATTTCACCATGATTGACGGCGAGTGTTTGGGCGAGGTGTCGAAAGATTATGACGGTGAATTGCAAACGCTTGAGGTTGATTTAAGTCCGCTTAACGGCTATAATGCCGGATGGTTTCAACTGCGGGTGGAAGCCAACGGCAACGCCGACCAAGATTGGGCAATCTGGCTCAACCCGCGCATTGACCGCCCGTAAACCTGACGATAGGATACCAACCATTATTTGAAGGAGGGTACACACCCCCTCCCTAACCCTCCCCCTCAAAGGGGGAGGGGATTTTCCCCCTCCCTCAAAGGGAGGGGGCAGGGGGAGGGTGAAAATCCGGTCAAACAAATAGTTTGTTCAAAATGCAATCACACGCTGTATAGATACATTTGAGGATTGTGAATGGATAATATGTCACCGAATGCGCAACCGGCATCACCGGAGAATGAATTGCGGCTCGAAGTGCATGCCGGTCCGCTGGCAGGGAAAGGATTTCCCTTTGTGGGAGACGCGCTGACATTCGGGCGCGCCCCCGATAACGACATCAGTTTGGATGACCCGCGCGTGTCGCGGTATCACGCCGTTTTGCGCCGCGAAGGGGAGCGGCTCATTTTGGAAGATTTGGGCAGCACCAACGGCACGCTGGTTAACGGCAAACGCATTTACAGCCCGCACACGCTCCAACCCGCCGAAACCATCAGCATCGGCGCATCCGTGTTCAGCGTGACCGGATTTTCCGCGCCGAAAACGGTCGGGGTGGCGGCGCAATCCGCCGATGACCGCGACGACATTCCATGGCAAACCTACCAGAGTTCCGCATCGTATGCGTTTTCGGGTGGGCAGGGGGGCGGCAATTGGCTGCTGTGGACGGGATTGGCGCTGCTGGCGGTACTGATAGTGGCAATCATCGGCGCATCCGTTTTTCTGTTTCGCAACAACCGGCAAGCCGTCACCGACAATATTCCCACCGTCATCATCTCGTCGCCTGTAAACGGCAGCGAATTTGATGTGGGGCAAAAAGTGGTGGTGCAAGCCACCGCCACCGATGCCACCGGGGTGGTGCGGCTCGAATTGTGGGTCGGCGGGCAAAAAGTCGCCGAAGCCGTCAGCCCCGCCCCGAAAGGGCAATCGCCGTTTACCGCCGTGCTGGAATGGACGCCGCAGGTTGAAGGCTCGTATTCGCTTTCGGTGCGGGCGTTCAATACCAACGGCGGCGAATCTGCCCCGACAACCATCAATCTGAACGTGGTCGGCTCGGTGCTGGCGCCCAGACCGACCGCCACCCCAACACCCACCGAAATACCGGCGGTTGTCGGCACACCGATGGGTGTGGTTCGCACCGATTTGAATGTCCGCGCCGGACCCGGCACGCAGTATGATGTGGTGGGTCGGTTGGCGGCGGAAACGGAAGTGGAAATTGTCGGGCAGAATCAAGCCGGTTCGTGGTGGTATATTGTTTATCCCGATGCGCCCGACGGACATGGCTGGGTTGCCGCCGATTATGTGCCGTCCAATAATGCCGAAACCGTGCCGGTCGTCGCCGCACCGACGCCGACACCCGCGCCCACCGATACACCCACCCCTGCGCCGACTGCCACCGACACGCCCGTGCCCACGGCAACACCTACCACCGCTGCACCCACCGACACGCCCACACCCACCCCGTCGCCCACCGTCGCGCCGACCACCACCATCAGTTTTTCGGCTGACCCGCTGACCATTTCGCCCGGCGAATGTACCACTGTATCGTGGCTTGTCACCAACGTCAAAGCGGTCTATTATCAGGGTGAAGGGGTTGCCGGAGACGACAACGGGCAGCCCGTCCGGCGCGAAGAATGCCCCATCGAAACTACGCTCTTTTCGCTGCGGGTCATCAAGCCGGATGACAGCGAAGAAACCCGCGAAGTTACCGTCACCGTGGTTGCCAAACCCGATGCCCCCACCGATTTGACGGTCACTGCGGTGCTGACGGACGGTTTTTCACTGCAATGGGTGGATCACAGCGATAACGAAACGGGTTTTCGGTTGTATGATGCGAATGCCAACACACAACTGGCATCTTTCGGCGCAGACCAAACCACCGGCACGGTGAACGGGTTGGCGTGCGGACAATCGTACCGGTTATATGTGGTTGCTTTCAACGATGCGGGAGAATCCGGTTTCAGCAATATTTTGGAAGAGCAAACGGCAGCTTGCCCATAAAATATTTTGGAGGATATGATGGCAGTGCAAAATGACGCAACAATTTTATCCGGTGGACGACCGGCAGCCCGATTTGTGGTAAAACAGGGACCTCAAATTGGCATCACATTTCCCATCGTGCAAAGCCGATTATTGGTTGGCAGAGAAGAATCGTGCGATATTCGCGTGCAGGATGCGGAAGCATCGCGCCGCCACTGCGAAGTTGTGTGGCAGAATGGTGCATTCGTGGTGCAAGATTTGGGCAGTTCCAATGGCACGTTCGTTAACGGGGTGCAAATTACCACCCCAACCCGTTTGAGTGCCGGAGACAAAATCGGTGTGGGACAAACGGTTATGGTGCTCGAATTGGAGCCGGAAATCAAGCCGGTTCCCACCCCGTATGATGCCACCCCGTCTGCCGCCCCCGTTTCTGCACCCGTGCCGGTGGTCAAAAAGAAAAAAAGCGGTGGCAAACGATTGGTGTGGACTGCGGTGGGTTGTTTGGTGTTTGTGTGTGCCTGTGGCGGGTTGACCATATTGGGGTTAGATTTGTTCCAGATTTTTGATTTTGGCATTTCCGACTTTCTGAATTTGCACATAGTATTTTAATGCCAGTTGGTTATTCGCAAATTCGCCCGGTTGCAAATTCGCTCATTCGTCCCATTAGCCAAATCAGCGCGCAATTTGCCAAAATATCGAGCCGGCAGTATAATTTTGCTCGCAGTTGGGCGGTTAGCTCAGTTGGTTAGAGTGCCACGTTGACATCGTGGAGGTCACTGGTTCGAGCCCAGTACCGCCCACACAAGCGCTTTCGTTCCGCGAAGGCGCTTTTTTTATTCGCCATCCTCTGCTATAATCAAAGGCGTAGTTCATTTTGGCTAACGGTCATCTTGACAAAACTGACTGTTGCCACCAATATTATCCGTGAAACGTGAAACGTGAAACGTGAAACGTGATTTTTCTGCCGGTTCTGTTGTGAATTGACTATAAAAGGAGTGAACATCGAACCACTTTTTGTTCGGCAGTGCATTTGTCTATCGCGAGCATTGCCGCTTGACCAAATCATCACGTTTCACTCATCACGTTTCACGAAAGTTGTTGGCAAAAGTGCAAGATTTGTAAAAATGATTTGGGGACAATACAAAACTATCCGGCGAAAGGAAAAACTATGGCTGAACGAATTGTTGTTGTGGAAGACGAAGAAGACATTGCCCATTTTTTGGAACGCCGGTTGGTGTACGAAGGCTATGAAGTTGAAACCATCGGTGATGGTGAAACCGCGCTAAAACGCATTTACGATGACCCCCCGGCGCTGGTGCTGCTTGATTTGACCCTGCCCGATATTGACGGGCTGATTGTGACCAAAGAACTCCGGGCGGCGAAAATTGATGTGCCCATTTTGATGCTCACTGCCAGAGATGCCATTCCCGACCGGGTGAGTGGTCTCGATTCCGGCGCGGATGATTATATGACCAAACCATACAATATCGATGAACTGCTGGCGCACGTGCGCGCCCTGCTCCGCCGAACCGGCGCCGACAAAGGAAGCGAAACCCTCACTTTCGCCGATTTGACGCTCGACCCTGCCGCGCGGCTGGCATATCGCGGCGAGCGTGCCATCAATTTAACCGCCAAAGAATACGATTTGCTGGAAATGTTCATGCGCCACCCGAATCAGGTGCTCACCCGCGACCAGATTTTCGACCGTATTTGGGGCTACGATTTTGGCGGCGAATCCAATATCATCGAAGTTTATATCCGCTATCTGCGGTCGAAATTGGAGCAAAACGGCGAACCACGTCTCATCGAAACCGTGCGCGGGGTGGGATATGTTTTGCGCCAATCATAAAAACCTTTTTGCCGGGTAACTATGTCCATTCGCATCCGATTGACGCTGTGGTATGTTTCGCTGTTGGCAGTGATTCTCATTACCTTCAGCGTTGCCTTTTACACCGTTTTGCAATACAGCCTCACCACCGAACTCGACCGCTCGCTGCAAGAGCGGGCGCAGCAGGTGGCGGCGGGCATCCGGGCACTGAACGACCCGCTGGATATTCTCCGTTTCGGGGTGATTCGGCTGCCCGAACTGGATGTTTTCTCTTCCCGTTCCATTTACATCCAAATAACCGATGCGCAGGGCGATGTCATCAAACGCTCGCCAAATTTGATGGGGCGCGAACTGCCCATTGACCAAGAAATTTTAAACAATCTGCGAGCCAAACAGCCCATCATCAAAACGATGCCCATCGGTTCCATGGAAATGCGGCTGTACAGCGCGCCGCTCGTTTCCGGTGATGGCGATGTGCTGGGAATGGTGCAGGTCGGCAATCCGGTGGGCGAAATTCAAGCCACCCTGCGGCGAGTGCTCCTCTTTTTGGTCAGCGGCACAATTATTTCATTGGGGTTGGCGATGCTGGGCGGGGTGTGGCTGGTGTATCTCAGCCTGCGCCCCATCGAGCGCATCACCGAAACGGCAAACCGCATCGTCAGCGCCGAAGACCTGAAACAGCGCCTGCCCGTGCCGCCCACCGATGACGAATTGGCGCGGCTCAGCCGCACCATCAACCTGATGCTGGAACGACTGGACAACTTTTTTCAAGCGCAGGTTCGTCTCAGTGCCGATGTGTCGCACGAATTGCGCACCCCGCTGACCATCATTCGCGGCAATGTGGATATTTTGCGCCGTATGGGCGATTCGCCCACCGACCGCGAAGAGGCGCTCAACGCCATCGAAAGTGCGCTCAACCGTATGGCGCGGCTGGTCAGCGATTTGCTTCTGCTGTCGCAAGCCGATGCCGGTATGACGCTGAAAATGCAGCCCATTGATTTGGACGGCGTCATTTTGGACGTTTTTCAGCAAGCGCATGCCTTGCGCAACGGTGTCGAGTTGAAATTGGGGCACGCCGACCCGGCACGGGTTTACGGCGACGCCGACCGCCTGAAACAACTGCTCATCAACCTGATGGAAAATGCCATCAAACATACCCCAAAGGGTGGCAGCGTCACCCTGTCGGTGTATCGCGGCGAAAACACGGTGCGCATTTCGGTCGCCGATACGGGCGCGGGCATCGCGCCGGAACACCTGCCGCACATTTTCGACCGCTTTTATCGGGTGAAAGGGCAGCGCGTCAAAGGGTCGGGGCTGGGGCTGGCAATTGCCAAATGGATAGCCGAAGCGCACAACGGCACACTCACCGCCGAAAGCGAACCGGGCATCGGCAGCACCTTCATTCTCACCCTGCCGCTG
>JALVZI010000630.1 GCA_027022125.1 Anaerolineae bacterium
TCGCGAGCCGCCCCTACACATCTTTCTGTATTTTGGTTTGCAGGAAGAAATTAAATTCTCGCCGAATATCAATAACCGGTCAACACACGGAAATTTCTTTCCGCGCTCAAATCCGTAGGGGCGACCCTTGTGGTCGCCCGAAACAAGGCAGCCACAAGGGCTGCCCCTACGATTATTCAAAGCGAATACAGCACGCCGAGCAGTTACGACACCGGCAAATTAAACCCAAAGGTGGAACCTTCGCCCAATTTGCTGGTGAACCACATTTCGCCGCCGTGCAATTCAATCAAACTGCGGGTGATGGACAATCCCAGCCCCGTGCCGGGCACATCGCGGATATTCTGGTCTCCGGCGCGGAAAAACTTTTCAAACAACCGGGTTTGGTCTTCTTCCGAGATGCCATACCCGGTGTCTTTTACCCACACCGACACTCGTTTGCCATCGTCAATCGTTTTGGCGGCAATTTCGATACTGCCGCCGTCGGGCGTGTATTTATAGGCGTTGCTCACCAAATTGGTCATCACCTGCACCAGTCGAAAATGGTCTGCCCACACCGGCGGCAAATCCGGCGGAACCGACACCTGCACCCGCAGGTGTTTTTCTTCGATTTGGGTGCGCACCGACTGCACCACCTGCCGCACCACATCCGCCAACGACACGTTTTCCGGTTTCAGCCGCAACCGTCCCGCCTCGATGCGGCTCACGTCCAGCAATTCCATCACCAGATGGTTCATGCGGTCAACATTATCGTTGATGATGCCGATAAATTCGCGCTGCTGCTCGGTGAGCGTGTCGCCGCCGACCATTGCCAGCAATTTGGTATAACCTTTGATGCTGGTCATCGGAATTTTCAATTCGTGAGAGGTCATATTCATAAATTCCGATTTGGCATCGTTGGCGGCTTTCACCGCGGCGAACAATTGCGCGTTTTGAATTGCCAGCACGGCATGGCTGGCATACCGCACCGCGAAAGTCAGGTCGTCGGCAGAAAACGCCTGCGGATTTTCGCTTTCCAAACTCAGCACGCCGATAACTTCATTTTTCTGCACGAACGGCACGCACAACTGCGCCCGCGACCGCCCGTCGCCGGAGAAATTGTCAATTTCGCCATTTTGGCTGATGCGCGACACGCCGGAACGCGCCACCTGCCCGATGACCCCCTCCCCCATTTTCCACAGTGCATCATTTTCAAAACGCCGAAATCGCTGCGCCACACCGACCATTTCGGCGAAATGTAAACCCGTCTTTTCCGGGTTCACCAGTGCAATCAGCCCGACCGGCGCGCCCAGAAAATCCATCGCACCGGAAAGGGTGAGCCGCAGCACCTGCGGCAAATCGAGTTCCGCGCTCAAATCGCGGTCAACCAGTTCCAGCGTGCTCAACTCGCGCACGCGGTTTGCCAGCATGCGGTCAATCTGCGTGAACCGCTGCGCGTTCACCAGCGCAATTGCCGCCTGCCGGGCGAACATGGTCAGCACAGATTCATCATCGGCGGTAAATTGCAGCCCGTCTTTTTTGTTGATAACCTCAATCACGCCGACCACATTATCGAACGCCACCAGCGGCACAGTGAGAATATCACGGGTGTGAAAATCCGTTTCGGCATCGAAAGTGGTATTCCAGCGCGGGTCGGCGGGGGCATTGTTGACGATGATACATTCGCGGCGGATGACGGTTGTGCCGGCGATACTGGTTTCATCAATGGGC
>JALVZI010000631.1 GCA_027022125.1 Anaerolineae bacterium
ATTCGGCGATGAACGCCCGCAGTGCGCCGATTCCGACCGTGCGGAATGGATACAGCCACATTTGCCAGCCGTTGGGGTTCAGCGGCACCACCAGCAGCGATACGCCGAATGCCGCCAGCAACTTTTTGAAAACCGAAAACTGAAAATTGAAAACTGCCCCCGCCAGATAGATTATCAGCAAAATAAAGCCAATGGCGAACCCGCCATGCACGTTGACCCACAGCAGCATCAGCGCGGGAAAGGCGGGGATGAGCGGTTTTCCCCGCCGCCGAAAATTTTCCAGCAGCATCAGCGCGATGGCGGTGAACAGAAACGAAAACATCTGCGGGCGCACCGTCCAGATGATGGAGGAGGCGGTTGCCGCCAAAATGACCGCGAAGGCTTTGACGAAAATATTTCCGTCGCTGATTTTCCACACGATGGCGAAAGTGGCAGTGACCACCGCCGCCAGTGTCAAGCCGAGCAGTTGCCATCCCCCCAACCGAAAAATGCCCGCCCAGAAAAGTTGCGCCAGCCAACCGTGGTCAATCCACGGCGCACCGGCGCGGGTAAACGAAAACACATCGGTGGTGAGAATTTGCCCGTGGTCGAGCATCCATTCGCCGGCGCGGAGATGCCACCATGTGTCTGCCCCGGCGGGATAGCGAATCGCCATGGCAAACACGGCGATGAACACAATCGCCGTCAACAGTCGATTTTGAGTTAATTGCCATCGAGGTGTGGTTTTTGTTTGCATGGTTTTTTCAATTTTTCACATACCATTGCCAAAAAGACGAACCTAGTCCATAATAACAAAAAACGGCTGCTTTGGAAAGGATGAATACGGTATGGGACAATTATCACCGCCGAAACTGTCTGTGGGAGTGCGAATAACGCTAGGTGTACTCATTATTTTGGCGTTCGCCGAAATGGCGGCGCTGAGTTTGGCACGTTTTCACGGGTTTAATACCAGCGGCGATTTGGGGAATATGAGCCAGTCTATTTGGTCGGTGATGCAGGGCAAACCACTGGTTTTTACACTGGAAGGGGTGTCGGTCAGCCGGTTAGCACGCCATGTGGAACTGATTTATTTTTTGCTGGTTCCGTTGTATGCGTTATTTCCAACCCCCGCCACGCTATTGGTTGTGCAGTCGGCGCTATATGCCATCGGGGCATTGCCGGTTTTCCGGCTTGCCCGCCGCCGATTGCATCACAGTGGTGCGGGTATCGCGTTGGCAGCGGTTTACCTGTTCTATCCGGTGGCGCAAACGGCAGTGTTGTGGGATTTTCATGCCGACACACTGGCGATGCCGCTCCTTCTTTTCGCCATCGAAGCATTAGACCGGCGGGCATGGCGCGAATATACCATTTGGATAATTTTAGCGCTGGTGGCGAAAGTGTATGTGGCGGCACCGGTAGCGGCATTGGGGGTGGTCATCTGGTTGAATGGCGACCGTCGTCGCGGCGGGTATACGATGGTTGGAGCGGTGCTGTGGGGTGTTGTGGCTTTTGTGTTGATTCGCCCGCTGTTCGCCGTTGCCGGCGATGCAGGAACCCAAACCACCGTTGCCGATTATGTGAGCTACTATTTTGGGCAATTAGCAGTTGTGAAAAGAACGTTACTTCCACGAGCAGTGAACGAGCTGATAGTTTTTTTGCCGGTGATGGTGGTGGGCTGGCGGGCGTGGCGCTGGCTCATTCCGGCATTTACCGTGGCGTTACCGGTGTTCATCAGTACCGGACCGGGACCGGTTTATGGTTACCGTTACCATCATTATGCATTGATGGTTCCGTTTTTGTTGGCAAGTATTATTTACGGGGCAGCGTCTTTGCAGGCACGACAACAATCGCACCGGCAAACTCTCTTCGATTGGCGTGGTGGGGTGGGTTTTACCCTGCTAATAACGGTACTTTTGAATATTCAGTTCGTTGATTCACCGTTGAATCCCGTTTTCTACCATCCGCCGCCGGGCGCACCGGTTGGGTTGGCAAATACCCGTTACGGCATCACCCCGCGCGACCGCTTCCACGCGGCATGGCTGGCGGAGAATGTGCCACCTGCCGCCCCACTGGCGACAGATATATGCTCGATGGCGCATGTAGTCAATCGCCAAATACTGTTTCAAACAGTATATTCTCCAACTATGCCGGGGTGGAAACATGTAGATATAACCACCGATGTGGATTATGTTGTTACCGATGCTTTGTTTGATTACACGATTGGCGATGAAGATAAAACTACGTCGGGGGGCGTGACGCAAGAGTGGGAAAGCATCCGGCGGCTGTTGACCGCACCGTCTATGAAAGTGCTGAAAGCGCAGGACGGATTGTTGCTCTTCGGCAAAAATGGCGACGGGCTATTGCAAACGGTGGATGTGCTGCCGATGCCACCGACTTCTGCGCCGCTGGCAACTTTCGGCGATGAAATTGCGCTGCTGAATAGCCGCATCGAACCGTTGGGCGCGCGCCGCTACCGTTTTCAGTTCGATTGGATGGCGCTGCATCCGTTGGACGGGCAACCGCCGCTGTTCGCGGTCAGCCGGTTGGCGGGCGCAGCACACACCCGCATTCCCCACCTGCCGACCACTGTTTTGCATCCCACCGGCAATTGGCAGCCGAAAACGGTTGTGCGCGAAACGTTTGAAATTGCGCTGCCTGCCGATTTGCCACCGGGAGATTATCCGCTGTGGGTGGGATGGTACAACAGCGACAGTTTCTTCGCCGCGCAGACGGACGCTCGCAGCCGTGTGGGCGATGAATTTTTGGTGGGCACGGTGGAGGTGAAATGATATGCACGGGCGTTGGTTGACATCGGAACGATGGTTGCAGGGCTTCTTTTTGATTTTGTTGCTGGTTTATGTGTCCGTTTGGGTGGGGCAAATTGCGCGGCTGGGAAAAGAAACTGATTTTCTGGCAACATATACCGCCGGAAAAATGGTCATCGGCGGAGAGGGGCATCGGTTGTACAACCTGAACGCCCAACGTCAAACGCAGCAACCCATTTCGCACATCAACCTCCCCCCCGATGATTTACTGCCGTATATTACCCCGCCGTTTTTCATTGTACCCTTTCTGCCGTTATTTTTTTTGCCCTTTTACGGGGCGTTCGCGGTTATGGCAAGCATCAATGTTTTGTTGACCATACTTACCTTAATTTTGCTGAAAAACAATTTGCCCGGTTTCAACTCAATCGGTTGGGTGACGGTGGTATTGGCGACATTTTCCTTTTTCCCGTGGTTTGTCAATTTGATGCAGGGACAGAATGCGGTCATCACCATGTTAATTTTGAGCGGCGTGTTTGTGCTGCTCAAACACCGGCGCGATGGTTGGGCGGGCGCGGTATTGGCATTGGGATTATTCAAACCGCAATTGAACATAATCTTCTTTGCGGTTCTGGTGGCAAAAAAGCGCTGGCGGGCGGTGCTGGCTTATCTCGGGGTGGCGCTGATTTTATTGGCGATTTCCTATCTGCTGGTGGGGCGAACGGGAATTGAGGATTACATTAAACTCACGCTGGTTCACAGCCCGTTAGTTGATGGATTTTACGGCATAAAATACCCCAAAATGCACAATTGGCGCGGTTTCTTCACGGTGATGGTGGGACGCAGCCACGCCGATTTGGCGGCAATGTTGACCGTCGGTGCGTCGCTGGCAACTTTGGCGATTTTGGGCTGGAATTGGCGCGGGGCATGGCGTCCTGCCGAATCGAAATTCGATTTCCGGTTTGCTTTTCTGATTATCGCCACACTTTTGGTCAGCCCGCATTTGAATACCCACGACCTGACATTGTGGCTGCCGGTTGCCGCGTTGATTGCGAATGGCACAATTGCCGATAACTCGCTTCGTGTAACACGACAAACGATAGCCATATTTTTTGCCGTCGGGGGGCTGGTTAGTTTGCTGACATTCCCGTTGAGCAGTGTGCTGCATGTGCAATTGACCACCCTTTTTATGGCGCTGATTGGCGGCTGGACGGTTGCCGTCTCTCAAAAATTAGACCGGCAATCGTGACTACCACATCCCCAGCATATACACCCACAGTGGCGGCGCAAACCAGCATCGGCAAATTGGTTACGGTTCCGGTACAAAATAGACAAGCATAATCAGCCAGTATGCCCACGAGCCGATGACCACCGCTGCCCAGACTCGCCAGTCTTCGCTTTCTTTGATGAGCGCGGCAACAGCCAGCAGCGCAGAGTGCATCATAAAATAGGGTGCCATACACAGCGACGCCAGCGCCAGTAGCCCGTCTTTTTTCCGTTTGAACCCGAAATACCCGATGACGAGTCCGAGCGGGATGGTGTATGGAAAGAGCGACACGTTTTTGTGGTAATAGGGTGTCTGCCCGATGATATTGTTCCACCATGCCCCCCAAATCAGCACAGAGGCAACGAACACCGCCCCGGTGAACAGAATGGATTTCCGGTTGAGGCGGGGCAGAATGGTCAAAAATGCGTCCTGCGGTTTTGCCAGCAAAATGGGGATGCCGTACCCTGCCGGAATCATCAATCCCAGCAGCAGAAGCCCATCGAACTGCCCCAGCGTGACCAGCCCCGGAAATGGCGCGGCAATGGCTGCCAGCACCGCTTTTTTGGGCGATTTGGTGTACACCCCCAGCAGTATCACCGAAACAAGCATCAGCAATCCTGCGCCGATGGGGTGGGGCAGAATGGCAAAGGGATACAGCAGCACAAAAATCCACGGCGGGCTGAAAACGGTATCGGAGGTGGAGGTGGGGTCAAGCGAAAATTTATACGGGTTTTGCAGATTCAGCGCGGCGAGCCGGTAGGTTTGTTTCCAATCCAGATATGTCACCGGCATAATGGTAAACAAAAACCACGCAACCAAAAAGAGCAGCGCGATAATCACCCCGTTGAGAATCTGTTTTTTGGTGAGCGTGGTAAACATAATGCAACCTTCATAACTACTCGGCGTGTTGTTGCGAGGCGCGCGGCGCTTGCTTTAATGAACAATGGGTGCGTGAAACGTGATGAGTGGTGCGTGACGAGTTCGCCCATTCGCTATTCACCATTCGCTACTCGCTATTTGCCATTGGCGCGATGCGGGTGGCGGGGCGTTGCCAGAAGCGCAACCGCGATGCCGTCAGCCGGGCGACGGTGTACATGGCTTTGAAAATTTCCTGCTGCGATATTTTTGATGTGCCGCGCGCGCGGTTGGCAAAAATGATGGGCGTTTCGCCGAAAGTGCAGCCCATCCGCTGGCATTTATATGCCATTTCAATCAAAAATGAATAGCCGTTGGAAAAAATAGCGTCCAAATCGATATTTTCCAGCACGGTGCGGTGGTAGCAGCGAAATCCCGCCGTGCAATCGTTGGCGTGCAATCCGAGCGTCAAGCGCGCGACATGGTTCGCGCCCCAACTCAAAAATTCGCGGTACCACTCCCAATTTTCCACCCCGCCGCCCGGCACATACCGTGAGCCGATGGTGACGTGATGCGTTTTCGCCAAATCCACCATCGCCGGAATGTATTTCGGATGGTGCGAAAAATCGGCGTCCATCGTGCAAATTAAATCTGCGCCGTCCGCCAGCGCCTTTTTGAATCCGGCGATGTATGCCGTACCCAGCCCCAATTTTCCCGCGCGATGGATGACCGATACCCGCGTATTTTCCGCCGCCAGCGCGTCGGCGGCGTCGCCTGTGCCGTCGGGGGAATTGTCGTCCACCACAATCACGCGGGCATCAACCGACAACGCCAAAATTTGCGTCACCAAATCGGTGATGTTTTCAATCTCATTATAGGTTGGAATAATAACGGTTATGTTCAATGAAAATCTCCAATCTATCCACTAGGGCGTGTTGACGTTTTGTTTTCAGCGGGAAAAACGCATCCTGAGTAGCGGTTCACGCAGTGAACCGCGTATCGAAGGGCGTTTTTCCCTGCCGATTTTCACCCTTCGATACGCCC
>JALVZI010000632.1 GCA_027022125.1 Anaerolineae bacterium
GTGCAACGGGTCTTCAATCAATTTGGGGTCAATGTTGTGCCCGCCGCGAATGATGAGTTCTTTTCGTCGCCCGGTGAGCCAGAAATAGCCGTCGGCGTCCATTCTGCCCAAATCGCCTGTGTTGAGCCACGGTTCGCCGCCGTCTCCGCAGTCAATCCAAATGCCTTCGTTGTCCCGTTCATTTTTATAGCCCGGAAAAACATTCGCCCCGCGAATTGCCACCACACCGATTTCATCCGGTTCACAATCTCGCAGATATTTGCCCGCCGCATCCAAACAGACGGTTTTCATTTCCTGATATGGCAATCGCAACCCGATGGAGCCGACGCGCCGCTCGCCATAAGCCGGATTGACAGAACTGATGCACGTCCCTTCGGTCAGCCCGTACCCTTCCAGAATGCGCAGTCCCGTGCGCTCTTCAAACGCTTTGAAAACTTCCACAGGCATCGGCGCCGCGCCGCAAATGGCGAATTTCAGCGAACTGATGTCGCTGTCGCCGACGGGCACATTCAGCAGGGCGCTGTACACGGTCGGCACGCCACTGAAATAGTTGACGCGGTAATGTTCGACAATCTTCCAGAAGTTGGGAATGACCCCTTCGCCGCGATAGCCCGCCGGTGTGCCCAGTACGACCGTCGCGCCCTGACTGAACGGGATGGAACCGGTGACGACCACGCCGTTGACGTGAAAGAGGGGGAGTCCGCAGAACATTACCGTGCTGCTGTCCACCGGTAGGGTTTGCAGCCCGAAAAAGGTGTCGGTCACTTCGTTCCAATGGGTGTGGGTGGCGAGTTTTGGTGTGCCGGTGGTGCCGCCGGTGTGAAAATATGAGGCGATGTCATCGGGTTGGATGACGCGCCCGCTGGTGAGTGTGTCGCCGGGATAGCCCGCCATCGTTTTGTCGAAATCGAGAATTTTGGCGCGGACGGCGGGGGTTTCGATTTTGCGCGCCATAAATTTCACGGCGATTTTTTTGACCACCGGCAGGAAATTTTCCATATGAACCTGCAAAATGGTTTCCAGCGTCGGGATTTGGTCGGCGATGGATGCCACTTTTTGCCAAATATCCACACCGGGAAACGCGCTCAGCGTGACCAGCACTTTGGTTTCGGCGGCGTTCATAATGTCCGCCATCTGTTGGGCTTCCAGCAACGGGTTGATGGGGTTGACGATGCCCGCCGCTTCGCCGCCCCAAATGGTGAAATGCGCTTGTGGCAGACTGGGCAGCACCATCGAGACCACATCGTTTTTGCCGATGCCCAAATCGTGCAGCATATTGGCGGTTTGGGTGATGGCGCTCATCAGTTGGCGATAGGTGTAACTGGTGGGTTTATCGAATGCTGTGCCCTGCAAAAAAAAGTGCAGCGCGGTGTGGTTGGGGTCAACTGCTGCGCCCCGTTGCAGCATTTCGTATGTGGTCGGCGGGTAATTTCGTTCCGCCAGCGGGGTTTGTTCCACCGCTTCAATTTCCGCAAGATTTTTAAAGCCGGACATAGTTCCTCCGGAACAGTGCAAAGTTAAAAATTAAAAGTTCAAAATTTTTCATTATTCATTGAGCATCGCCACAACGCGGGCGGGACCGGCGCTGCCCCCTTTGATTTTCAGTGGGAAGCAGGCAACTTTAAAGCCGAATGGCGGCAGTTTATCCAGATTGACCAGCCGCTCGATTTGCGCATACGGCAAATCGACCTGATGTGCCGCCCAGAGGATGCCCGGTTTCTGCGCGGTGAGCGCTTGCTGCGCCTGAAAATTTAGCGGCGCGTCCCAGCCCCACGCATCGATGCCCATCACCCGCACACCCTGCTCGTAGAGCCATTTGGTTGCCTCGGCGGTGACGCCGCAGCCGCGAAACAGATAGTCGGGGGCATCGTAAAATTTGTCGCGCCCGGTGCGCACCAGCACAATATCCAGCGGTTTCAGCGTGTATCCGATGCGCGCCAGTTCGGCTTGCGCTTCTGCCACCGTCATCGGGTCGCCGTCCGCTTTGGCGGTCATATCGAGCACCACCCCATCGCTGAAAAACCATTCCAGCGGCAATTCATCAATGGTCTGCGCGGGTTCGCCCTGAATTTGGCTGTTATAATGCCACGGGGCATCCACGTGGGTGGAATCGTGCGTGCCGAAACGGGTAAACATTTCGGTTGCCCAGCCTTCGCCATTGCGGAAAAGGTTCGGCGGGGTTTTCAGCAGGGCTTGTGCCTGTGCCGCACCGGCGGCGTGGTCACTATATTCGATGTCAATTTTTAAAAACGGCGGTGTATTTTCCGGACTGGGGGCAATCGTTGCCGAAAGGTCAATCATTGGCATAGGACATTCTCCTTGATTCAGTTGCAACTTCTGATGCCCCAATAATACCACCAAATTGCCGTTGAGAAAAATATCGGCGGGAGTGTTTTTGTGATTTTTCGGCGGACGGATACAATAGGGCGAATGACGAGTAGCGAGTTACGAATAGCGAATAGCGAGTGACGAATAGCGAATAGCGAGTGACGAATGGGTTATTGACACTGAAATCATTTTGACAGATGAAATCGGCAGAATATCACTGTATGCCGGGCGGCTACTGTTGAAATACATCCCTTGCTCCTTGCTCCTTGCTTCCTACTCCTTGCTCTTTGCTTCCTGCTCCATGCTGGCAATGGACGGATAATTGTCAGCCGAATGAACCATATCGAGTTACGAATGTTTAAACGCGAAACCATCCTTTTTTTCACAGCGATGATGTTTTTTACCCGCTTGCCCGTGCCGAAAAACCTGCCGTTTTCGCAGGAATATCTCAACCGGGCGGCGCGATATTTCCCGCTGGTGGGAGTGGTGGTCGGCGGTATCGGCGCGGCGATTTTCTGGCTGGCAAACCTGATTTTCCCGCCGGCGATTGCCATTCTGTTGAATATGGCGGCAACTATCGTGGCGACGGGCGCATTTCACGAAGACGGGTTCGCCGATGTGTGCGATGGGTTCGGCGGGGGATACACCAAAGCCCGCGTACTGGAAATTATGAAAGATTCGCGGCTCGGCACATTCGGCACGGTGGGGTTGGTGCTGATGCTGTCGCTGAAATTTGCCGCACTGATGCAGATGGACGCGGCACACCTGCCGTGGGTGCTCATCGCCGGACACAGCCTGAGCCGGTTGGCGGCAACCGCGCTGATTGTCGCGCTGAAATATGTCCGCGACGACCTGACCAGCAAAGCCAAACCGCTGGCAGTCAAACTTTCGGCGGGAGAAATGGCGCTGGCAACGATTTTCGGTCTTGCGCCGCTGGCGCTGCTCGGCTGGGGCGCACTGTGGACAATCATCCCCATGGCGGCGGTCACCGCGCTGGCGGCGGCGTATTTCGTGCGGCGCATCGGCGGGTACACCGGCGATTGTCTCGGCGCAACTCAACAACTGGCGGAAGTGACGTTCTATTTGACATTGGTTATTCGTTGATTGGAGATTAGGTTCTGTTGACGTTTCGTTTTCAGTGGGAAAAACGCATCCTGAGTAGCGGTTTGCGGAGCAAGCCGCGTATCGAAGGGCGTTTTTCTTGCCGATTTTTACCCTTCGATACACCCTGCGGGCTACTCAGGATGAAAAATCGGCAAACGTCAACAGAACCTAGAGATTGGTGATTTGTGAGATGTGATGCGTGAAACGTGTTGCGTGATGCGTGAAACGTGTCTTTGGACATTGGACTTGAAACTTTGGACTGACTGCTACCCTGCAACCTTGCAACTTTGAACCTTGAACTTTGAACATTGAACAACACCGGAACAAAAAAATGACCCAAAACAACCTTCCGCCCGTGAGTCGGGCATTAACAGAACTGGGCGTGCCGCACCGCATTTTTCGGCACAAAACGCCCATTAAATCGGTGGAGCAGGCGGCGCGAGAGCGCAATCAATCGCCGCAGCAGGTGGTGCGCAGCATCGTTTTCCGCATCGGGAAAGGCGAGTATCTGATGGCGCTCATCGCCGGAACGGGACAAATTTCGTGGCAGGCACTGCGAAAATACCTGGGCAAATCCCGCCTGACGATGGCGAAACCGGAGGAAGTGCTGGCGGTGACGGGCTATGTGCGCGGCACGGTCGGACCCTTTGGGCTGAAAACACCGCTCCGTATTTTAGTGGATGAAAGCGTGCCCGCGCAGGATGAAATCTCAATGGGTTCCGGCGAGCGGAATGTTGCCATCATTATGCGTGCCGCCGATTTGATGCGCGCGCTTGGTGATGTGGAAATTGTACCTTTGGCGGCAGAAGAATGACAGAAAATACACAACCGAAACTGCCGGTATCCGTCCGCTCGGCGCAGTGGGCGGGACCCGATTCAATTGCAACCGAAGTGAGCGGGCTGATCCATTATGTCCGTTTGCCGGAAAACGCCACTGCCGACCGCCGTGTGCCACTGGTGGTGTTGTCGCACGGCTGGGCGGGCGATGAAACGGCGATGTGGGTTTTTGCGCGGTTGGTTCCCCCCGGCACGGCGATTGTCGCGCCGCGTGCGCCGCGCGAGTTGCCGCACTATGGCGGCTATTTCTGGTTCGATTATAACCCGTACCAGCGCACCGCCGAGCCGCAATCGCTGGCGGAAGCCGTATCCACCCTGCGCCGTTTTGTGCAGGCAATGCCGGAACTCTACCCCGTTGACCCGCGGCGGGTGGTGCTGGTCGGGTTCAGTCAGGGGGCGATGGTCGGCAATGCGCTGGCGATGACCCATTCGCAGTTGATGCGCGGTGTGGCATCGCTGGCGGGGGCGGCGGTCAGCCTGCCGCCATCGCTGCCGCCGGTGGATTCGCTGGCGGGATTTCCGGTGTTCATTGCGCACGGCACAGAAGATGAAATGGTTCCGCCGGTGGCGGCGCGGGAAACGCGCGATTGGTTCGCCCGATTGGGGGCAAATGTGACCTATGGCGAATATCCCATCGGACATAAAATGAATTCTGCGGCGATGCGCGATTTGCAGCACTGGTTGTCGCAGGTGATTGGAGACACAGATTTTCAGTAGCACAACCGCAATCCGCGCGCGAAATTTTTTCCACCCGCTGATTTTACCGGCGATGGGGTGGAGTTTGGCGGTTGCGCTGGCGCAATCGTGGCGAGCGCCGCTGAATTTTTGGGGTGTGCTGGCGTGTATGGCGGGCATTTGTGCGGCGTATGCGTGGGACGGGCTGCTCGATGCGCCGCCGGGCGGGTATCGCTGGGGATGGCGGCACACGCATTTTGCCGTTTCCGGCACGGCGCTTTTTGCGGCGATACTTTTTCACCGGCAATTGCTACTGCCCGTGTTGGGATTGGGTGCACTGGGATTTCTGTACATTCCGCTGAAACGGCACATTCCGAAAAATCTGCTGACGGCGGCGGCGTGGACGGCGGCGGCGATTTTTTTGCCGTTTGACGGTGTGACGCTGACGGCGGCGATGCTCGGCGCTGCCGGGGCGATTTTCCTGCTGATTTACGCGGCGGCGGTGTTGTGCGATGTGCCCGATGTGGCGGAAGACCGTTCGGCGGGGGTGTGCGGGCTGGCGCCGAAATTCGGCGAAACGCGCGCTGCGAAAATTGCCGCACTGATGGCGCTGGCGAGCGCGGCGCTGGCGGCAGCGTCGGGCGTGTGGATGCTGACTGTCCCCGCGCTGATTTTTGCCGTGCTGGGCTTTTTTTCGGTGGGATGGCTGGCGCGGGCAAGTGTCAGCCGCTTCGCGGTAGACGCGCTGCTGGTTCTGCCGGGTGTGCTGGTACTGTTAAACCTCAGTTCGGGATAAAGTTTTCAGTCCACAGATGGACACAGATAAACACAGATTTTCACAGAGAACTCGTTGAAACTTTTTGTGTAGCTGCATAAAACTTTTAAGCAAGGATGTGGCGCAAATTAATCATCGCAAAGGCAATATAGTGAGCGCCAAGAAAATAGATGGATTTGCGCTCGAA
>JALVZI010000633.1:0-1109 GCA_027022125.1 Anaerolineae bacterium
TACGGTTTGCAGCGTTTTGTATGAAATATGATATGAGGTATTTTTGCGGCGGCGCGGGTCGCGCAATCGCTGGCGCAGAATGCCGGACAGGTCAATATCGGCAGTGACAAAATCGGCGGCGAAAGATTTGGCGCGCGCCAGCACATTCCCCCGCTCATCGAAAATCAGGCTGCTGCCATCGAAAACGAGTTCATCCTGCCCGCCGACCAGATTGCAATATGCCACCACCGCCACATTATCGGCGGCGCGGGTTGCCAGCATTCGCTCGCGGTCTTGAATTTTGCCCATCTGATACGGCGACGCGGAAATGTTGAGCAAAATTTGCGCGCCGTTGGCGGCTTGATGCTCCGGCGGTCCGGCGGGATACCAGATGTCTTCACAGACGCTCACGCCGACCGGCACATCCCCCAATTTGAAGATGGATTCGGTATTGCCGCGCCGAAAATAGCGTTCCTCATCGAAAACGCCGTAATTCGGCAGCAGAAATTTGCGGTACACCCCGCCGAGTTCGCCGTTGTGCAGCACTGCCGCCGCGTTGAAAATGTCGTCGTCGGCATCTACAAAACCCACAATGGCGGTAATGCCGTCGGTGTGGGGGATGATTTCCTGCAAACGGCGGCGGTTTTCGGCGATGAAGTTCGGTTTGAAGAGCAAATCTTCCGGCGGGTAGCCGCAGACGGTCAATTCGGGGAAAAGAACAATATCCGCGGCGACATCTTTGGCGTGTGTCAGCGCATCCAAAACTTGGCGGACATTGCCGTCAAAGTCGCCCACCACAGTATTCAATTGCGCCAGTGCGATTCTGATGGTTTCAGGTTTTTGGTTCAAGGTTTCTGGTTTCAAGTTTCTGGTTCAAGGTTCAAGGTTGCAGGGTGGCAAAGTAGCAGGGTAGCAAGGTTTCAAAGTGGCAAGTCTCACTTTCTCAGCGGCACACTTTCTATTCCATTCGCTATTCGCTATTCGCTATTCGTCATTCGCTATTCACTAATACCGACTTTGCCCCAGCCGACCGAGCGCGGCTTCGTGCGCCATGATGATGGCTTCTGCCACGGCTTTCATCGGGCGGCGATTGTCCATACTCATTTTTTGGATGGCGCGGAAGGCTTCCG
>JALVZI010000633.1:1119-1699 GCA_027022125.1 Anaerolineae bacterium
ATCGTCAACTTCCTGCGTCATCTGTTTGAATTCGTTAAACCGTGCCAGCGCAATTTCAATTGCCGGGGTGAGGTCGCTTTCTTTAAACGGTTTCACCAAATAGCCGACGACACCCGCTTCTTTGGCGCGGTCAACCAGTTCTTTTTGACTGTACGCCGTCAGCACCACCACCGGCGCGATTTTCTCTTCGGTGAGCGTTTTTGCCGCGTCGATGCCGTCCATACCGGGCATCCGAATGTCCATAATCACCAAATCGGGTTTCAACTCGCGCGCCAGTTTCAGCGCGGTAATGCCGTCGCCCGCTTCGCCGACAACCAGATAGCCCAAATTGCGCAGCATTTCCTGCAAATCCATCCGAATGAGTGATTCATCGTCTGCTATGAGGATACGTTTTCGTTCCATCCTTCTTCACCTCCAAATAATCCTTTGGGGAATGTGATGGTGGCAGAAAAGCCGCCATCATCGTTACCGGCGAAGGTGAGTTCGCCGCGTAAATCTTCTGTGACCAGCGTGCGGGCAATTTGCAAACCCAAACTCGGCAGCCGGTCGGGGTCGAAACCGGCGGGCAACCCCTGCCCGT
>JALVZI010000634.1 GCA_027022125.1 Anaerolineae bacterium
AGCAATATATCGAGTCACAAGGGGAGCAGCCTCCGAATGACAAAGACAATTTTCAGGTTACGGAACTTTAGGCGACTTCCAGTCGCAGGTTAAAGCCACCGGCTTCTAGCCGGTGGTAGTTTACTTTGGATACCGGATATTTCCCTGCGGGAAATTCCGGTATGACATTAAAAATCCGTCAAATTCGTGAAGATTCGTGGCTGCATTGCAATCACACAAAGAGTTTCACCGGTTCAGAAATAACTGCTACTGCTTCATCCAATCTAACAAGTAGGATTATGCCGTCTGTAATGGTTCATCTGAAAATTTTCACCACAGAGGCACAGAGACGCGGAGAATTTAAAAATTTTTTGAGTGCCGGTTCAAATTTTCGCCGAAAATTTCAGATACCGCCGCATAACGGGCTCTCAAACCTTATTTTCTCTGTGCCTCTGCGCCTCTGTGGTTTAATTTTTTCACGGGCAATAGCCCGACAATTAAGACTAGATGATGCACTATCAATTTGTGTGCAAAACGTCTACTTTTGGTGAAGCGTTATCTCTGCGTGTGACCCGAATCACGCTTCAACAATTTCAAAACTGGTGGTCACTTCTGTGGGGTTTTTCAGTGTTTGGCTGGCGATGCAGTATTTTTCGCTGGAAAGGTATATGGCGCGTTCTACCGCGTCGGCGGGGACGTTTTTGCCCGTAACTTTGAAATGAATGTTGACAATTTTATACGGTTTGGGGTAACGGGTGGGCTGATGTCCCGTCACCGAGATTTCAATCGATTCAAAATCCACTTTCTTTTTGGTTAAAATGGATTTCACATCCATACCGGTGCATCCGGCGACGCCCATCAGCAGCAGTTCCGATGGCGAGAATGCCCCGCCGCCCATTTTGATGATGTTCCCTTTGGCGTCATACCCTTCATATTCCAGTTGGGGACCCACCCATTTGGCGGTGATGGTGCGTTGAACCATTTCGTTTTTGTCGGTCATTGAAAGATGTCTCCTTTTGAAAATAGAACTGATTAAAACTTTTTACCGATGTATAAAAATTACCGCAATCAACCCTGATTTTGGGTTATGTCATTCCCGCGAAAGCGGGAATCCATCATTTTTTACTGTGGATTCCGGATAATTTCCTGCGGAAATTTCCGGAATGACATTAAAAATCCGTGAAATTTGTGAAAATTCGTGGCTAAATTTCAGCCACACAAAAAGTTTCAACTAGTTCATGGTTTCGTCGGTATCAGCGTTTCGCTTCGGTGTATGCCAAAATGATGGCGGTCACTTTTTGCGCGCCGGCGGCTTTCAGCACGGCGGCGGCTTGTTTTACCGTTTTGCGGTAGGTGGTAATATCGTCCAGCAGCAGCACGTGCCGCCCCGAAACCAGTTCCGGGTCGGTGAGGGTGAAAGGTGGTGGCGCAGGATGGTGACTGTGGCGCGTGTGCCGGTTTTTCGGCGCGGAGGCGGCTTTCATCACATTGAACAGCGGCAACCCGAACCGCCGCGCCATCACATCGCCGATGGCTGCCAGCGCGCGATACCGCCAACTTTCCGGGTCGGCAATTTCGGCGGGAATGGGGATGATGAAATCTGCCGTTTGACGCACGATTGCCGCTTCGCCGCCGCTGACAAATTCCGCCAGCAGAATGCCGAGCGGTTCCAGCAGAATGTGGCTCTGCGGTCGCTGTGCCAGTTTGACGGCTTGAC
>JALVZI010000635.1 GCA_027022125.1 Anaerolineae bacterium
GAGCGGGATGGCGCACTGCCCCGCCGGGACAATAGCCGGTAGTCGGAACGCGAAAAAAAGAGCGGCATTATCGCCGCTCTTTTTGATTCTGATGGGTGTGGGTCGGTTTTTCGGTGGGAAGCAGGATGAAAAACGTGCTGCCGGGTGGATTTTGCGGGTCATATCCTGCGCTTTCCACCCAAATGCGCCCGCCGTGTGCTTCCACAATGCCGCGCGCGATGGTCAACCCCAAACCGGGACCGCCGCCCATAAATTTCGTTTCGCCGGAACTGTGATGGGCGGTGTCTTCGGCGGTGTAAAATTTTTCAAAAATCAGGGCTTGGTCTTCTTTGTTTATGCCGATGCCGGTATCGGCAACCGAAACTTCCACGAATTTTTGCCGCTTGTCCGCGCTTTTTTCGGCGGAATGCACTTTTGCGGAAATGGTAATCGTGCCGCCATCGGGCGTATATTTGATGGCGTTGCCGATTAACCGCGAAAAAACCTGCTGCAATTGGGTGTCATCGCCCACAATCAGCGGCAAATCATCGGGGATGTTTAATTTCAGCGTTTGCCGGCGTTCATCAAAAGTCGGTTGCAAGTCTTTCAGAATCGGAATTAAAATTGATTTGATGGATACCGGCATATATGCCAGTTCGATATTCGCCAATTCCACCCGCGCAATACTGACCATATCGCCGGTGATGCGGTTCAGCCGGTCAACCCCCGTTTGCAACCCTTCCAAAATTTCCGATAGCATCGGGTTGTCACTGTCTTTTATTTGCGACCGCAGCATCGAGGCATACGCGGTGACGGTGGTCAGTGGTGTGCGCAATTCGTGGGCGGCGATATGGATGAAATCGGTTTTGGCTTCGTCCAGCCGCTGCAATCGCTCGTGAACCGCGCTCAACTCGGCGTGAGCGGCTTGCAATTCGTTCAATTTGCGTTCCAACTCTTCCACCAGCGACGCGCTGTGTTCGCGCAAAAAATGCTCATGGCGACTTTCTGGCTGGGTTTTGCGGGGTTTGCCAATGTGGGCGGCAACTTCATCCAGCAATTGTTTCACGCTGAACGGTTTGCTGATATACCCGTCGCAGCCGATGGCGCGAGCGCGATCGGGGTCATCGGTAACATTGCGGGCGGTAATGGCGATGATGGGGACACTTGCCAGCGGTGGGTGGTTTCTCAGGCGTGTCACCACACTGAAACCGTCCAAATCGGGCAGGTTGATGTCCATCAAAATTAAATCCGGGTGGATGGCGATGGCTTTCTGAATACCTTCCAGCCCGTTTACAGCGTCAACCACGCGGTAATTGCGACTTTCCAAAATTCGACGCACCAATTCGCGGTTGTTTTTCAAATCTTCAACATGCAAAATTGTATATGAAGAAGCCACGGTCGTTTTCCGGCAAGAAATGTCAGCGCGGTGTTTTGCGCCGCACCGGTATTTTACTCGTTTTTTAAGGTTTTGGCTACTTTGGCAAACGTTGTAAAAATGGTAGAATTGGCGTAGCAGAGTTGTTCAAGATTCAAAGTTTCAGGTTTCAGGTTCAAAGTCACGCATCACGGAAGCAAGAAGTAGGAAGCAAGAAGTAAGGGGATGAACAATTCACGCAATACGATTCAGCGATTCAGCGATTCAACGAATCCCTATCCGTTTTACGCATCACGTTTTCACGCATCACGCAATACGAAATACAATTCAATGAATCCCTATCCTGAGAGGAAACAATGACAATTTTACACGGATTTGAATTATTGGAAGAACGCGATATTCCCGAATTGAATGTTCACGCCCGGTTGTGGCGGCATCAAAAAACGGGCGCGCAATTGCTTTCACTGGAAAACGATGACGAAAACAAGGTTTTCGGCATCACTTTCCGCACCCCGCCGAGCGATTCCACCGGCGTGGCACACATTATGGAGCATTCGGTGCTGTGCGGCTCGCGGAAATACCCCGTCAAAGAGCCGTATGTGGAACTGCTGAAAGGCTCGCTGAAAACATTTGTCAATGCGATGACCTTCCCCGATAAAACGACATACCCCGTTGCCAGCACCAACACCCAAGATTTTTACAATTTGGCAGATGTCTATCTCGATGCGGTGTTTTTCCCCATTTTAGCCCGGCACACGTTGGAGCAGGAAGGCTGGCATTACGAGTTGGAAAATCCCGATGACCCACTGACCATCAAAGGGGTGGTATATAACGAAATGAAAGGCGCATATTCATCGCCCGACGGGCTGCTGGGCGAGTGGAGCCAGCAGGTGCTTTTTCCCGATAACACCTATGGGTTCGATTCCGGCGGCGACCCGCGCCACATCCCCGATTTGACGTATGAACAGTTCAAACGGTTTCACGATGTTTTTTACCATCCGGCAAATGCGCGCATCTATTTTTACGGGGATGACGACCCCGAAACCCGATTGAAAATGCTGGATGAATATCTGCGGGCATTTGAACCACTGATGGTGGATTCCGCCATCCCGCTGCAACCGAAATTCTCTGCGCCGAAAGAGGTTGTGCGCGCGTATGCCGCCAACACCCATGGCGACGGTGATAACAAAACGATGTTCACCGTGAATTGGCTGCTGCCGGAAACCAAAAACACCGACATTGCCACCGCACTGGGATTGCTGTCATATATTTTGGTGGGCACACCGGCATCGCCGCTGCGAAAAGCGCTGATTGACTCCGGTTTGGGCGAAGACATCACCGGCGGCGGCACATCGTCATATCTGCGGCAGATGTTTTTCTCCATCGGGCTGAAAGGCGTAACCGATGAAAATGTTTCAAAAGCCGAAAAACTGATTTACGACACGCTGGCGGATTTGGCGAAAAACGGCATTGACCCCGAAATGGTGGAAGCCGGACTGAACACGCTGGAATTTCGGCTGCGCGAGCAGAACACCGGCAGTTATCCGCGCGGGCTGGCGCTGATGTTCGGGGCGCTGTCATCGTGGCTGTATGACGGCAGTCCATTCGAGCCGCTGGCGTTTGAAAAACCGCTGGCGAAAATAAAAGAGAATGCCGCCGACCCCGACTTTTTCCCGGCGCTCATCCGCGAGCATTTGCTGGACAATTCGCACCGGGTAACGCTGATTTTGCGCCCCGACCCTGAAAAGCAGGCGCGCGATGACGCGGAAGAGCGCGAGCGGCTGGCGCAGATTAAGGCAAATATGTCACAAAAAGACATTCTTGATGTCATCGAAAATACAAAAGTACTCAAAAAAATTCAAGAAACGCCCGACCCGCCGGAGGCGCTGGCAACCATTCCCCATTTGACGCTGGCGGATTTGGACAGAAAAAACAAGACCATCCCCATTGAAATTGACCGCGAGCACGGCAGCACGCTGCTGTATCACGATTTGTTCACCAATGGCATTGTGTATCTGGATGTGGGATTGAATCTGCGTTCGCTGCCGCAGGAATATCTGCCGTACCTGCCCCTTTTCAGCGAGGCGCTGCTGGAAATCGGCACGGAAAAAGAGGATTTTGTGAAACTTTCCCGCCGCATCGGGCGAAAAACGGGCGGCATTTGGTCATCAACCTATATTTCCGCGCGGGAAGGAGCGGCGGATGACCCGGTGGCGTGGCTGATGCTGCGCGGCAAAGCCACCATGTCGCACGCCGATGATTTGCTCGATATTCTGCGCGATGTGCTGCTGACGGTGAAATTCGACAATCTGGAACGTTTCCGCCAAATGGTACTGGAAGATAAAGCCGACCAGGAAGCCGGACTCATTCCCGGCGGACACAGTGTGGTCAACGGGCGATTGCGGGCGCATTTTAACACCGCCGATTGGGTTTCGGAACAGATGGATGGTGTCAGCAATCTGTTTTTTGTGCGCCGGTTGGCGGATGAAATTGAAAACGATTGGCACAGCGTGCTGCAAAAACTGGAAACGATGCGCCAATTGCTGCTCAACCGAAACGCCATGCTCTGTAACGTGACGCTCGACGCGGACAACTGGGCGCAATTCCGCCCGAAACTGGCGGCATTTTTGGGCGATTTGCCCGCCACCGATGTGTCGCCGGCGGTATGGCAGCGCGAACCGTTGCCTGCCAACGAAGGGTTGACCATCCCCGCGCAGGTGAACTATGTTGCCAAAGGGGCAAATTTATACGAGTTTGGCTATCGCTATCACGGGTCAATTGCCGTTATCAGCAATTATGTGCGTTCCACATGGCTGTGGGAGCGTGTGCGTGTGCAGGGCGGCGCGTATGGCGGATTCAGTTCGTTCAACCGGCACACGGGTGTGTTCACATTTTTATCGTACCGCGACCCCAATTTGCTGCCCACGCTGGAAAATTACGACCGCACCGCCGATTTTCTGCGCCGGTTGGAGTTGAGCGAATCGGAATTGACCAAATCCATCATCGGCGCAATCGGTGCGATGGATGCATACCAGTTGCCCGATGCCAAAGGCTATACTTCGCTGTTGCGCTATCTCATCGGCTATACCGATGAAGCCCGCCAAAAAGCGCGCGATGAAATTCTTTCGACCACCGCGCGGCATTTTAAAGAATTTGCCGAAATACTGGACGCGGTGCGCGAGCAGGGGCAGGTGGTGGTGCTTGGCGCAGAAGATGCCATCGCGCAGGCGAATGAAACTCGCCCCAACTGGCTGACCGTGCAAAAAGTGCTGTGAGTAGCGAGTTACGAGTAGCGAGTTACGAATGGCGAATGGGTGAATGGGTAAATGTAATTATTCGGGAGACGGGAAAAACGCCCTTCGATACGCGGTTCGCACAGCGAACCGCTACTCAGGATGCGTTTTTCCCTGCTGATTTCATCCTGAGTAGCCCGCAGGGCGTATCGAAGGGTGAAATCGGCAAAAGACCATTGCACACTGAATAGTTACTAGCGAGTTACGAATGGGTGAATGGATGAATTTGCGGGGGATGTTACCCGTTCACCGCTCGCGCAATTTCCGCCCCGACGCGGGCGTTATTCAGCAGTAGGGCGATATTGGCGCGCATGCTTTCTTCTCCCGATAATTCTGCAATTTTTGCCAGCATGTATGGGGTAATGTTTTTGCCGGAAATGCCGGTCGTTTCAATTTCGGCTTGTGCCTGCGCGATGACCGCTTTTGCCGCATCGGCTTTCCATTCGGCTTCTATGGGGACGGGAACTGTAATCAGGATTGCCTGCGATAAATTCAGCGCATCGCGCGCAGCGATAATTTCTGCCACTTCTGCCGCCGAATCCACCCGCGCATCCACCGGCAACCCGCTGCTGCGACTGTAAAACGCGGGCAGTTCATCGGTTTGGTAGCCCAGCACCGGCACGGCTTGCGTTTCCAGATATTCCAGCGTGTCGGACAAATCTAAAAACGCTTTCATCCCCGCGCACACCACCGTGACAGGGGTTTTCCCCAACGCCATCAAATCGGCAGAAACATCGAACTGGCTGCCGCGGTGCACCCCGCCGATGCCACCGGTGGCAAACACGGCGATGCCGGTGCGGTGGGCAATGGTCATCGTTGCGGCGACGGTGGTCGCGCCGTTTTTTTTCTGTGCTAGCACCAGCGGCAAATCGCGCACCGAGCATTTGCGGGCGTGGGGGTCGTTTGCCAGCGTTTCCAACTGTTCGGCAGTCAGTCCCACCGTAATTTTGCCGTGCAAAATGGCAATCGTGGCGGGAATTGCGCCGTTATCGCGCACGGTTTGCTCAATCTTGCGGGCGATTTCTAAATTTTGCGGATGGGGAAATCCGTGAGTGATAAGGGTTGATTCCAGTGCCACCACAGGTGCATGTTCGGCGAGCGCGGCGGCTACTTCCGGGTGAATGTGAATGAGATTGCGAGCAAGCATATAAACTCCTGCAGTTTCTATTTCAAAACATTATAGGGCAACGGCAGCAGGGTGGCAATTAGCGGTCAGCAG
>JALVZI010000636.1 GCA_027022125.1 Anaerolineae bacterium
ATTTAGTTCAATGACAAATGACAAATAACGAATCTCCAATTTCCACCATTTATAGCATACAATGATATTCAAAAATTTACAATTGCCCGCGAGGGGTTTTGTGTGTCAAAAAACGCTTTGCCGTTTCTCAAATTGCGCGTCTGCACATATAATGAAACCAACGTAAAACGGTTATGGCTTCCGAAACGATAAGATTGCTTTTAATTGAAGATAACCCCTATGATGTGAAGGTTATCCGCCTGATGCTGGTATCGCAGCGGCGATTGCTGCCGACCGATGCGGTGTTTGAGTTGCACGATGTTCGCACGCTGGATGAGGGGTTGCGCCGCTTGCGGGATTTCTCACCGGATTTGGTGATGCTCGATTTGAATTTGCCCGATAGCGACGGGCTGGACACTTTTTTGCATCTCCGCGCCGAAAATCCGCTGGTGCCGGTCATTATCATCAGTGCTACCGATGACCTGAAACTTGCCATCGAAGCCGTGCAGGCGGGGGCACAGGATTATTTGCTGAAAGGCGAGATGAGCCGCAATCTGCTGGTGCGAGCCATCCATCACGCGCTGGAACGGCAGGCAATTCGGCGCGAACTTGACCGCCGCACCCGCGAACTTTCTGCCAGCGAAGCCCGTTTGCGGATGATTACCGATAAAAGCACCGATGGCATCATCATCGCCGCCGAATCGGGCGCGGTGCGATTCGCCAACCCTGCCGCCCGCCGGTTGCTGAATTTTGATGATGAACCGGCGGCGGAACAACTGCTGCCATTTTCGATTTCGGCGGCAGATACCACCGAGATAACCCTACCGGTTGCCGGTGATGACGAGCCGGTGACGGTGGAAGTGCACGTCATCCCCATAAAATGGGAAACCGAAACGGCGAATTTGGTGCTTTTGCGCGATGTGACCGCTCGCAAGCGGGCAGAGCAGGCGCTGCAAACCGCCAAAGATAATTTGGAAAATGTGGTGAAAACCCGCACGTCCGAATTGAAAAAAGCGAATGAATATCTGCTTGACCAGATTTCCGAGCGGCGGCGGGCGCAGCGGGCGCTGAACCGCGCGCTGGCAGAGGCGGAACAGGCACGCGACCAACTCGACACGATTGTGGCATCGGTGGCGGATGGTCTGCTGGCAACCGATACTCACAACCGTATCACCATGATGAATCGCGCCGCAGAAGAAATTTTCAACATCACGCGGGAAAACGCAATCGGGCAGCCCATCGAGCGGGTGATAAACCATCCCACACTCATCGAACGCATTTTAACCACGCTGGAAACGGGTCAGGAATTGCAATTTGAGTTTGAAATTCCGTACCGGCTCGCGGATATTTCCGATGCGCCCGACGCGAAAATCATCCGCGCGCGTTCTTCAATGGTAAAAGACCGCACGCAAAATGTGGGCGGCGTTATCACGGTGATGTATGATGTGACCCGTGAACGGGAAGTTGACCGTTTGAAGGCGGAATTCATTTCCACTGCGGCGCACGAATTGCGCACCCCGCTGACGACCGTGCAGGGTTTTTCTGAAATTTTGCTGGCGCGCGATGATCTGCCGCTGGATGCGCGGCGAAAATATCTGTCGTATATCAACAATCAGGCGGTAGCGCTGGCTCGCATTGTGGATGACCTGCTCAATCTGGCGAAAATCGAATCGGGGCGAAAGTTTATGCTCAACAAAGAACCGATTCAGATT
>JALVZI010000637.1 GCA_027022125.1 Anaerolineae bacterium
CGGCGTTTCTCCGGCGCGGGTGCGGGTGAGCCATTCGCGGGCTTGCGCCCTTTTTTCGGTATTGAACATCGCCGCCACTGCCGGAGATTCCGCCCAGTGAAAATGATACTGCCAAAAACCGAACCCTGCTGCTGCCGCCAGCCACAGCATCGTCACCCAGCGGAAGCGGGGCATTTTTTGCGCTGCCCAACCGAGCCACACCCCCAACAGCACAAACGCCGGCACCGCCGAAACAATCAGCCGCAGCGGATGCGGGGCTTCAATTGCCAAAACGCCGGGCAGCAATCCGACCGCCCACCACAACAGCAGCACTCGATACGGCAACTGCCGCCACCGTTTCAGCGCGAGCAGCAGCCCCGCCAGCACAAAAATGCCCGTCCCCAGCAAAAATGCGGGTTGGTTCAGCGCGCCGAATATGAGCAGCTTTGAATTTCCTGTGCAGCAAAAAAATCCCGCCGACAGCCACAGGCTTTTCCATAATTGTGCCATCAGTTCCGCAGATGAATGGTAATAATGCCATAATGCCACATCACCGGTTCGACCCGAAAAGGCGGCAAAGGGGCGCAGATACAGCCACATCGGCGCAAAAACTATCGCCGCCACTGCCGCCAGCACGCCCATTTCTGCCCATCGCCGCCGCCATTCGGCGCGATTTCCGGTAGTGGGGAGCATGTTCGGCACAAAAGCGAACAGCGCCAGCGGTATCACCCGCGCGGCGAGATAGGTATATCCCAGCAGACCGAACGCTGCGCCCGCCGGCACGAACCATCGCCGGTGGTGGCAACGCCATGCCAGCAGCAACAGCCACACCGCCAGCAGCGTCAGCGGGGGAACGAGAATGGCGCGGAAACCCAACCGGCTGACGGGAATGAGCCAAAAGGATGTCGCGGCGGTGAAAGCGGCGAAAATTGCCGCCCACCGGTCGCGGGTGAGCCAACGGGTGAACCCGAAAACCGCCGCCACCGTACCGATGTCCACCAGCGCGCCGGGCAATCGCACTGCTAAATTGGTTGTGCCCAACAGCGATACAAACAGACTTTCCCAATAAATGAACAGTGACTCTCGCCCGCCGTTGGCAAACAGAAAGGGCACCACTCCGCCGCCGCGATGCGCCAGCCGCCAAGCGTCAATGCCGTTGATGGCGGTGTCGCCCAAAATTCCGGCGGGACGGTCGGTAATATGATACAGCCGAAAAACGGCGGCAATCAGCAAAATACCCGCCAAAATCCAACCGTCATTTTTGAGAAAACTTTTTGCGCGTTTCACAAATTATGACTCCAAATAAACTTGTTGAAACTTTTTGTGTGACTGAAATTCAGTCACAGATTTTACGGATTTTAAATGTCATTCCGGAAATTTCCGCAGGAAATTATCCGGAATCCACAACAGAAAATGATGGATTCCCGCTTTCGTACCCGCGGGGCACAAGCGGGAATGACATAACCGAGAATTAGAGTTGGTTGCGGTAATTTTTGTGCACCGGCAAAGAGTTTCAATCAGTTCAATGCGAAAATGTCGCCAAATCCACCGCCCCGCCGGGTTGACCGTCAACCGGCAATCGCTCGCCGGTTTTGGGGTTGTACAGCCCGATGCGAACGGCGTATTTTCCGGCGGGCAATTTCGCCAGCGAAACCGTGTGCGGGTCGAAAATGGTTTCGCCCGCCGCCCAAAATCGGGCGGGCTGTATCC
>JALVZI010000638.1 GCA_027022125.1 Anaerolineae bacterium
GCCCACAACCATTCCGCCAACTCGGTGGCACGCGGCGGCACAAACGTGTCGCCCGTTTGCGCCATCAGATTGAAAATGGAAATCAGTTTTTCCAGCGTTTCGCGCTCAATTTCCGATGCGTTCGCTTCTGCCACCATCGCGCGCACGGTATCCCAGCGATGCACCAGCCGCGTTAAAACCTCAAAATTCAAAGGGGGGTTGTTCATTGTTAATTCCTCTATTCCTCCCCGCGATTGCGGAAGATGAGCCGCAGCGGTGTGCCCAAAAACTCATACAACTCGCGGAGTTGGTTTTCCAAATAGCGTTTGTATGTGAAATGCACCAATTTGGCATCATTCACAAAAAAGACAAATGTCGGCGGGGCAACCCCCACCTGTGTGGCATAATAGAATTTCAACCGATGGCGTTTCGCGCCTTTGGGCGGATTTTTGCCGACGGCATCGCGCAAAAAACGGTTCAGCGCGCCGGTAGAAATGCGCTGCAAGCGATGGTGCTGCACCTGCAACGCCATCGAAAGGATATTTTGCACCCGTTTTCCCGTCAGCGCGGAGGTGAAAACCACCGGCACGAAATCCATAAAACGCAATTCGCGGCGGATGTGTTCGGTATAGGCGTTGAGGGTGTAGGTGTCTTTTTCTATCAAATCCCATTTGTTGACCACCACAATCACGCTTTTGTAATTTTCCAGAATGTAACCCGCCACGTGTGCATCCTGCGCGGTAACCGGTTCGGTGGCATCCATCACCAGCACGCAAACATCGGCGCGGCGAATGGCTTTCAGTGCCCGCAAAAACGAGTGTTTTTCCACACCGGGGGCGATTTTCCCGCGCCGCCGAATGCCGGCAGTGTCAATCAGCACAATTTCTTCCCCGTCGAATGAAATGACGGTGTCGATAGCGTCGCGGGTGGTACCGGGCACGCTGGAAACGATGACCCGCTCATACCCCAGCAATTTATTCACCAGCGATGATTTGCCGACATTCGGGCGTCCCAAAATGGCGATTTTCAGGCGGTCGTCGTCTTCTTCTTCCGCTTCAAACAGGGGCAGTGCCGCCACCACCGCATCGAGCAAATCGCCCGTGCCGTACCCGTGCAGTGCAGAAACAGGATACGGGTCGCCCAAACCGATAGCGTAAAATTCCACAACATTATCCCGCAACAATTTATTGTCGGCTTTGTTGACCGCCAAAATGACCGGTTTTTCGGTGCGGTGCAGCACGTCCGCCACCAATTCATCGCCGGAAGTGATGCCGGTGGTAGCGTCCACCACCAGCACAATCACATCGGCTTCATCCATCGCCAAATGCGCCTGACTTTTCACTTCGCTCAAAAACAACCCGCTGTCCACCCCGGCAACGTGTCCCAAATCGCCGGGGGTGGGGGTGCGACTTTCCATATCCTGCTCGAATCCGCCGGTATCAATCAGCAGAAATTCGCGCCCCGTCCATTCGGCATCGCCGTACAGACGGTCTCTGGTGGTGCCGGGCAGGTCTTCCACAATTGCCAATCGCTGCCCCAAAATACGGTTAAATAATGTTGATTTGCCGACATTCGGTCTGCCGACCAATGCTACAACCGGTTTTGCCATAGTTCATTGCCATCGAATCTTTTTACAAATTTTGGATTTTGCCAACAACTTCGTGAAACGTGATGAGTGAAGCGTGATGGTTGGGCGACCGACAGTGTTC
>JALVZI010000639.1 GCA_027022125.1 Anaerolineae bacterium
GCATCTGCCACGATGGCGTCGGCTTTGGCGCGAGAATCCGCCAGCGATTCACCGGCGACTGTTTTCCACTCGTCCGATTTTTCCATCAATTGCGCGCGGGTTTCCTCGCCGCTTTGCGGGGCGAGTATCAGCGCGACAGCCGCGCCAATCAACCCACCGATAACCAACCCTGCAAAAAATTCACCGCCACTATTTTGATTTGCCATAATTTGCCTCCTGTTTTCTCTCGTGAGTTTTGTTTTCTATTTGCGGGTTCGACGGTTGCGGGCAAAAAGCGATTTGGTCACTGCTTTTGCCGCAGCAACCGTACTGACCACTCCGACAACCGGTTTTACCGCCTCTTCCGTCACAACATTTACCCGACTGTGCACGGTGCGCACGGTTTCGTTGGCGATGCTGGCTGTTTCGTTCGCTTTGTCGAGCAGCGGCATCAGTTTATATTGCAATAAATCCACCAAATCGTTCAATTTCAGTGCCAGATAAACCAGCGCGATAATCAGCACCATTGCCAGCAGGGCGATGACCAGTGTGCCCAGTGCCAGCAAAATCAGCGAAATATCGCGCAAGACGGCGGCAACATCGGGGTGAAGGAACAGATAAACGCCCACACCGATGAATAGCACCAGCAGAATGACCATCGCAATGATGGCGGCGATGATGGGACCTTTGCTGGTCGGTTTGGCGGAGAATTTCGGAACGTCTTCTTTTTTGATGAGGTCTGTGTTGTCAGATAAATTTTTGCCGGGCATTGTTTGGTTTCCTTTTTTAAAATTAACCCTTAGTCCAATCATAAACGGTTTTATGGATTTTGTCTAATTGTCGAGGCTAATCCAACCGCGTTTGAGCGCGTATTTCACAATATCGGCGGTGCTTTTGGCGTTGAGTTTGCGCAAAATGTTGGCGCGATGCGTTTCGACCGTTTTCACGCTGACAGTCAGTGCTTCGCTGATGTCGCGGGTGGAGTGCCCCTCGGCGATGAGTTGCGCCACTTCTCGCTCGCGGGTGGTCAATTTGAACGCGCTTTTTTGAGTCGGGGCGCGTGATAGATAATCGTCAATCAAATCTTTGGAGATGGTCGGGCTGAGGTATGCTCCGCCGCCCATCACCGCGCGGATGGCGTTGACCACTTCGGTGGCATCTGCCTGTTTGACCACATACCCGTTGGCGCCCGCTTGCAGCGCTTCGGTGACATAAGCGTGGGTGGCGTGCATCGAAAGAATGATGAGTTTCAATTGCGGATGCGCCTGCCGCAGTTGCCGCACCGTTTCGATGCCGTTCAGTTTGGGCATTGAAATATCCGCCACCACCACATCCGGTTTCAGCGAATCCACCAGCCCCAGCGCCTCGCGCCCGTCGCCTGCGCCGCCGATAACGTGCATATCCGGTTCGGAATTGAGTAGCGCGCGCAGCCCTTCTCTCAATACCGCGTGGTCATCAACCAAAAGAATGTTTATCATTTGGTTTGTCCTTTGTCATTGGTCCTTTGTCATTGGTCATTGGTCATTCGTCATTGGTGATTCGCTGAATCGCCGACTCGTTGAATCGCAATGACTTTGGACTTGAAACTTGGGACTTTGGACCTGATTGACTGACAAAACTCGAAGACCGTGTTATCCTGTGGTATATGCTCGAAAAAGGAAACGTATGTCATTCCCGCGAAAGCGGGAATCCACTGTTTT
>JALVZI010000640.1 GCA_027022125.1 Anaerolineae bacterium
GTGTCGGTGGCAACCAGCAATTTGTAGCCCGCGTTGCGCAATCGCCACGAAATGTCGAGGTCGTCATTGCCCAAAAAGAGGCTTTCATCGAGCAATCCCACCGTGTTCAGTGCGGCGCGCGACAGCACCATACAAAAGCCGATGAGCAGTTTCGTTTCGATGGATTTGCCGCGATTGTGTCGCCGCAGCAAATCGAGCAGCGTTTGCAGGTTCAGTTCGGCGGGGCGGTCGTCGGGCAGGTACAGTTGGAATTTCTGCCGCCCGGCGACATAATCGGACAGCGGACCCACCGCGCCCACTTCGGGGGTGAAATACGCCTGCATCTGCCGCAGCCAGCCGGGAGTCACGATGGTATCGGGGTTGAGCAGCACCACAAAATCGCCGCGGGTGGCGCGGATGCCCTGATTGCAGGCGGCGGAAAAGCCGAGATTCTCATCGTTCAAAATGGTGCGGATGCGCCCGCCATACTGCGCCAGAATATCGCGCGTGCCATCAGCAGAGGCGTTATCCACCACCACAATTTCGGCGGCGGTGTGCGTGTTTTCCAGCACGCTGTCCAAACACGCACGGATGGAATTTTCGGAATTGTAGGTGACGATGACGATGGCGACATTGGGATAAATTTCTTTTTCTGCGGTTTGCACGTAATCGGGAATGATTTTCTCCCGCCAGCGTTTTTGCAGCAATTGCAGGTTGTCATCTTCCCGAATGTGTCGCTCTGCGCCCGATTGCGATTCGTAATGGATGACGACACTTTCCGGCTGATAGTAAATATCATATCCGGCTTGTCCCACTTTAAAACAGAAATCTACATCTTCATACCCGTTCCAATACGCCTCATCGAACCCGCCGACTTCCGTAAAAACCTCTTTTTTCACGAGCATACAAGCGGCGGTGACGGCTTGCAGCACCCGCAGTTTGTTAAATGCCGCAGAATCTTGATGCGAATAGCCGATATGCCACGCGCTGACGGGAATATCCAAATTGGCATCCGCCACAATTGCCACCCCCGCATGCTGAATGGTTCCATCGGGGAACAACAATTTACTGCCCACCACCGCGGCATTCGGGTTTGATTGAATAGTGTTCAGCATTGCCGCCAACCAGCCGGGTTGAACTTCGGTATCGTTATTCAGAAACAAGATAAATTCACCGGCGGCGGCTTGCGCGCCCTGATTGCACGCGCGGGCAAAACCGACATTTTCCGCATTTGATATGACCCGCAGGTTTGGGTACTGCGTTTGCGCCGTTTGCAGGAACTGCGGCGTGTCATCGGTAGAGCCGTTGTCCACAATGATGACTTCAAAAGGCGCGGTTGGCTCGGTGTTGGCATATAATGCCGAAAGACATTTTTCGGTGAGCGCCACTTTATTGAACACGGGAATGATAATGGAAACGCGCGCCGTCCGTTCATCCACCAAAATGCGCCCGGATTTGTCCAAGCCCGTTTCCAGAATTTTGAAAATTTCTTTTCCCCATTTCCCTTCCATTTTGATGAAATTGCCATAACTGTTCGCCGCGGCGGCAGCCGATGGTTTCCGACCGGCGGTCAGAGGATGTTTCACGGTTATTCGCCCGTCAAAAAGAATGTCATATCCGGCAGCCACCACCGAGAAATGATGGTCTGGGTCTTCTACCTGACTGGGGCTGAATCGAATATCGAAAACCCCCGCAT
>JALVZI010000641.1 GCA_027022125.1 Anaerolineae bacterium
GAACAACTGCAAAAACACACAGATGAGATTGTCAAACGACTGGATTTGCTCAATGGCGAAGTTGGCGCAGAGGTGATTCTGCTGACAGCGGGGTCGGTACTACTTGCCAAAACAGGCAATATGCAAGACGACCGCGCCGAAAAATTGGCTTCGCTGGTGGCTGCCAGTGCCGAAGTTGCTGCGCAAGCCGCTGCTTTTTTGGGGGAACGCGACGGCTGGTTTGAACAAAGTTTGCACGAGGGCAACCAGTACCGGTTATATGCATACAGTTTGGGGCGGGGGGTCGTGCTCTCGATGGCGCTGGGCACAAATTTACCCCTGGGGATGGTACGACATCAAACCAAAATGGCTGCCCGCGATTTGATAAAATTTGTCAAATAGCAAGTTGCAGATGTAACCTGCATCATCCATTAAAAATAATTCCCGCCCAAATGGGGTGACACTCCCCGTGCCGAACGCCCCGGTTTTGGCACGGCGCGCCGGATATTTTCGGCGAGAATCGGTTTTTCGCATTTTAACCCGCTTTCTTTACGCATCTTTTATGGAGTTTTTGCTGAGGTTGCCGATAAAATAGGCAGTTGTGTCGGCACATATTTTGGAAACAGGAGGATCCTTATGGCTCAAGCATTGATAGTTGTTCTTTATGACCCTGACCAATTGCCGGTTTTATTGAATGCGTGGCACGATATTGGCGTGCAGGGTATCACCGTTTTGCACAGCGCAGGGGGACACAGCGCCAAAACGTGGCTCGATGAGGTGGGGTTGGGCGCGTTGGGCGAGTTGTTCAATACCGAAGCCGTGCGCACCAAAACCGTTTTTTCCGTTTTTGATGATGATGCGCTATTGGAACAAGCCATCGCCGCCGCCGAACAGATTACCGGCAGCTTTCGGCAGGATAATACCGGATTGCTGTTCACCATTCCGGTTGGGTATGTGGAAGGATTGCGCCACTCGAAAGAAGATGCCGCAGCGGCAGAACCGCCGCCACCGGCAGCGCTGGATACCCCCGAACTCATTACCCGCCAAACCCCCATCCACCAGTTGGAATCTTTTATGTACGGCAAACCGGTGCTGGTAAAACCAGAACAGGAACTCATCGAAGTGGCAGAAGCGCTCGCCGCCGAACCGGGCGCGACCATCGCCTGTGTGGTAAACGAGCACAAGCGGTTGGTGGGATTGCTTCCGCTGCGGCAATTGATGGATGATTTGTTTATGGCAGTGGTACCGGAAGAATTTCTGGCGGAAAGTATCGATTTCGACAAAGTGATGAACTTTGCCAAACTGACTCAAACACGCACCGCCGGCGACGCAATGATGCCGCCTGTGTTCGTCACCGAAGATGACACCGTAAAAACAGCATTTGTGCGAATGCACGAAAACAAACTTTCCGGCATTCCGGTGGTCAATCGTCAACAAAAAGTGGTGGGCTGTATCAGCCGCATCGAACTGCTGGTGCTGTATGCCAAAAACCAAAAACTTGCAAAAGGTGAATGATTATGGAAAACGCTGCCGCAACCGCATCAGGTAATCAAGCCCTCATTGCGGGTATAATTTTTGTGATAACTTACGCCGTCATCGTCAGCGAGAAAGTGCACCGCACGGTCGCCGCGCTGATTGGCGGATTTTTGATGATTTGGTTGGGCATCATTTCGCAAGAAGAGGCATTCGCGCACGCTGTAGACTGGAATGTCATTTTTCTGCTGACAGGAATGATGGTTATTGCCGGTATTTTAAGCCAGACCGGCGTTTTCCAGTGGTTGGCAATTCAAGCGGTAAAAATGGGCAAACGAAACCCGTTCCGCATTTTGATATTCCTGTCACTGGTGACGGCAGTCACCTCGGCGGCGCTGGATAACGTGACGGTGGTGGTGCTCATCGCACCGGTTACGCTGTATGTTGCCGCCAATTTGGGCATCAATCCCATTCCGTTTCTGGTATCGGAAGTGCTGGCATCGAATATCGGCGGGGCGGCAACACTCATCGGCGACCCGCCCAACATTTTAATCGGCTCGGCGGCGGGCATTGATTTTGTAACTTTCGCCGCCGCAATGACCCCGCCGATTCTGCTCAGTTTGGCGCTGTTCATCCCCATCGCGTGGATTGTATTTCGCAACCAACTGAAGCCGGAAGAGGGCGCGCGCCCGCACGTCGGCGATTTGGACACCGAGAGTCTCATCAAAGACCACATTTTATTGCGAAAATCGCTCATCGTGATTGGGTTGGTGCTGGTTGGATTTACCGCGCACGCCGCACTGCATCTCGAACCGGCAACCATCGCTATGTCGGGCGCGGCAATCTTACTTCTCTGGTCGAAAACCGAACCGGACAAAGCGCTGGAACACGTGGAATGGACAACGCTGCTCTTTTTCGTCGGGCTATTCATCACTGTGGAAGCGATTGTCAATGTGGGTATCATCGAAAAGTTGGCAAACGAAGCGTTAAAACTGACCGGCGGCAATTTGGGATTAACCACCATGCTGGTGCTGTGGCTATCGGCAATTGCATCGGGTATTGTAGATAACATTCCATACGCCGCTACCATGATTCCACTGATTCAATCGCTGGGGCATAACGGTATGAACACCGAACCGCTGTGGTGGGCATTGGCGCTCGGGGCAGATTTGGGCGGAAACTTTACATTGGTCGGCGCATCGGCAAATGTGGTGGTTGCCAGTTTGGCAGAACGAAACGGGCACAAAATTTCGTTCATCCAATTCAGTAAATACAGTTTTCTGTTCGCCTTTGGCACAATGATAAGCAGTACCATTTTTGTGTGGTTCTTCCACGTCGTGCCGCACATGCAATAGAAGCGTGGTCTATTGGAGATTGGTGATTAGGGCGTGTTGACGTTTTGTTTTCAGTGGGAAAAACGCCCTTCGATACGCCCTACAGGCTACTCAGGATGAAAAATCGGCAAACGTCAACAGAACCTAGTTATTGGAGATGAACACTACACGCTAAACAGTCAATTCATCATTCGCTATTCGTCACTCGCTATTCGCCCATTCACATCAATCGTTCAGCAGCCCCACCACCGAGTTATCGCCCAGCGTGAATTTGTGCGACTGCGGGCGAATCGGCGAGCGATGGATGACCACATTCCGCCCGATGAGACTGTCTTCGATGCGGCGCGCCACATTGCGAATTTGGCTGTTTTCCAGCACGATAGAGCGAGAAATTTCCGCGTTTTCAATCAGGCAATCGTGATGAATGCTGGTAAACGGTCCAATGTATGCGTTCACAATGCGCGTATCTTTGCCGATGATTGCCGGTCCGCGAATGACGCTATTGATGATTTCCGCGCCTTTTTCGATGGTCACACGGGCATCTACATCGCTGGAACGGTCAACATACCCTTCGTTTTTGGGAGTCAATTCTTCCAAAACATAACTGTTGGCATCCAGCATATCGTTGGGCTTGCCGGTGTCAATCCACCATCCCCGATGGATGTACGGGTGGACGCGGTATCCATTTTCCACCAACCACTGGATGGCGTCGGTGATTTCCAGTTCGCCGCGCCAACTCGGTTTGATGGCATCCACCGCTTTGAAGATATTTTGGTCGAACATATAAATGCCGACCAGTGCCAGATTGCTGGGCGGGTCTTTCGGTTTTTCGATGAGCCGCACAATCTGTCCGTTTTCGCCGAGTTGCGCCACACCGTAATGTTGCGGCTCGCTGACGGCAGTCAGCACGATTTGGCTATTATAATCGCTGTCGGCAAACTCGGCAATCAGCGGGCTGATGCCGCCCTGAATCACGTTATCGCCCAAAAACATCACAAAACGGTCGTCACCCAGAAAATCGCGTGAAATTTTGACCGCGTGCGCCAGCCCCAATGGCGCATCCTGCGGAATGTAGGTGATGTTCACGCCCCAGCGTTCACCGGTTCCCACCGCTTTGCGAATCTCGTCGCCCGTGTCGCCGATAACAATGCCGATGTCGGTCACGCCCGCATCGCGAATGGCTTCGATGACGCGGAAGAGCACGGGTTTATTGCTGAGGGGGATGAGTTGTTTGGCGCTGGTAAACGTCAGCGGGTACAGACGGGTTCCTTTCCCACCGGATAGAATCAGTCCTTTCACGGCAAATCCTTTCTACATGGCTTGATAGTATTCTTTGAGACTGGCATCGACCGGTGCATTTGACAGCACCGCGCCGATGAGGTTGGCTTTCACTTTTTCCAGCCGGTCTTTGGCTTCCAGCACGTGCTCACGTTTGGAAACGTTGGCTTTTACCACCAGCAGGGTGGCATCCACTTTCGATGCCAGCAGAGCGGCATCGGTAACGGTGCTGAGCGGCGGCGCGCTGAACAGCACCATATCCGCCCCTTCGGCGAGTTTTGCCAACACCTGCACCAACTTTTTCGAGTTGAGAATTTGGCTGGGGATGGCGGGCAATTGTCCGCTGGGCAGCACTTTCAGTGTGGTATCGGGGATGGTTTGCCACGGCGGCGCATTGAATGCCGCATCATCGCGGAACATATCGGTGAACCCCTGCGAGTTGCCGATGCCAAACAGGGTGTGCAACTGCGGCTGACGCAAATCGCTGTCCACCAAAACGACGTTTCGCCCGCCGTCTGCCATGGTGATTGCCAAATTTGCCAGCGTCACATCTTTGTCGGAATCGGGTCCCGCAGATGTGACCAGCAGGGTTCTGATGGGGGTATCCACATTGGCGAACTCGATGCCGGTGCGCAGGGTGCGGTACGCCTCTGCCGCCACCGAAGTGGGGTCGGTTAGGGTTACAAGTGCATTTTTGCTCATAGGTTCTCTCGGTTCTTTCAAATTTTGTGCGGGTGCGGGATGAGTTTCGATGATTTTCGCTGTTCGGCGTCGGCGTGGGATGTGCCCGCGTGCGCGGGAATTTGCCCCAGCACCGTCACGCCCAGCAGCCGTTCTACATCGTCATGGGTGCGAATGTTGCCCTGTTCCAGCCATTCCAAAAAGAAAATCACCAAAAAACCGACCATCAAGCCGAACAGACCGCCCGCCAGCGTGTTGATTTTTGTTTTGGGTTTATACTGCTGGTAACCCAAATTGTACACGCTGTCGAGCATAACCACATCGATGCGGTCGCGTTTATCCTGTTTGGCATTCCACGCATTGCGCTGGTCGATGAAAACTTTCGCCACCGTATCAACGATGGCATACGCCACTTCCGGGTCGGTATCACGGGCTTCAATTTTGATGGTAAATGTGGACGCATCCGGGCTGAGGTACAATTTGCTCAGCAGGTCAGAAGTGCTCATATCCAACTGCGCCCGGTCGATGACTTCCTGCGCGGTGGTGTGGGTTTGAATGTTTGCCACATAATTGCGCAGCAGGTCTTTCAGGGTGTTGCTCAAACCCCAGTCGGCACGGGCGGGCTGCACGCTGAGCCGGGTGTATGCGCTGTAAACGGGCGTTTGCATTTCGCTGACTCCATACGCCACACCGGCGGCGATGACCGCCACCAAAATTGCTATCCATCCCCGGCGGTAAAACAGCCGAATATAGTCTCGTAACTCCATACTTCACCTCTTACGACTTCTCATTCAATCTTATCGCGTTTCTCAAGGTTGTGTTTTGCACAAAGTAACTGGATATTATCTGCCACTAATGATGAACCACCTTTCGAATACGGAATAATATGGTCAAAGTGTAAATTCTCTGTGCTTCCACAAATCACACACCTACCTTTATCTCGCTTCCAAACCTCTCTTTTCACTTCTGCTGGTATAAGTCGACTGTGTTTTAAGGGAACAGTACTCGTTGCAATTTCTTGTCGAGATTGGTCTTCGGAAATTTCTAATTTG
>JALVZI010000642.1 GCA_027022125.1 Anaerolineae bacterium
GAACGGGCGCGGGGCGGCGCAGGATGATGTCCACCGCGGCGCGGAGGGTCGCCGCTATTTCCCGCACCGATGACCACCCCAGCGCGCCATAACCATACCAGCGACGGTCGGCGGAAACACCCACCGCATCCACACCGAGCGCGCGGCAGGTGAGAATCGCCCGCGGCAGATGGAAGTCCTGTGTCACCAAAATGGGTGCGTCCACCAAAAACACATCGCGGGCGCGATAGCAGGTGTCATACGTGCGCCGTCCGGCATAATCGGGCTGAATGTCAGCGGCGGGCACACCGCACTCGATGGCATACGCCATCATCGCCGCCGGTTCATTGTAATATTCAAACCGATTATCGCCGCTCATGATGATTTTCTGCACTTTTCCGGCGCGATAGAGTTCCACCGCCGTTTCGACTCGGTCTTGCAGCATAAAACTCAGCGAGCCATCGGGACGCACCTGCGCCCCGAAAACAATTGCCACCCGCCGTGCGGGCACATCTTCCGCCGAGAAAATATACCGTTTGGAAAAAACTATCGTCCCCGTCCGCACCACCAGTGGTATAGCAGCCAAAAAAGCCACGAAAAAAATAAGCAATTTTTTGCGATTCGCTTTTTTCATTTTCAATTGGTCACAGTTCTTCGCGGACGGTGTAAATCGGTTTGCCCTGCGATTCAAAATACACACGCACAATCAATTCGCCGAGCAACCCCATGCTGATGAGTTGAATGCCGACCACCATCAGCAGCACCGCCATCAGTAGCAGCGGTCTATCGGAAAGTTGCACATTATAAAATAGTTTCAAAATGGTCAGGTACACCGCTGCACCGAATCCCGCCAGCAGCGAAATTAACCCCCACGCGCCAAAAATGCGAATCGGGCGGGTGGAATAGCCCAGTAAAAACCGCACGGTCATCAAATCGAGCAGCACGCGGAAAATGCGTCCCGCACCGTATTTGCTGCTTCCAAACCGGCGCGAACGGTATTTCACCGGCACTTCCGCCACCGTCACCCCGAACCAACTGGCGATGGCGGGTACAAATCGGTGCATATCGCCATACAGTTTGATACCTTTCACCACTTCATTGCGATAGGCTTTCAGTGAACAGCCGTAATCGTGCAGATAAACGCCGGTCGTTTTGGAAATGAGCCAGTTGGCGGTGGCAGACGGAATTTTGCGCACGATGAACGATTTCAGCCCTTCCTGCCAGCGCTCCACCCGCCAACCGCTGACCACATCGAACCCTTCATCCATTTTTGCCAGCAGTTTGGGGATGTCAGCGGGGTCGTTTTGCAAATCGGCATCCATGGTGATGACCACATCGCCGCGCGCGCGGTCGAATCCGGCAGCGAATGCCGCCGTCTGCCCGAAATTGCGGCGAAAACGAATGACATGCACGCAGTCATCCTGCTCGCGCCATGCTTTCAGCGCGGCGAATGTGCCATCGCGGCTGCCATCATCCACACAAATAATTTCGTAACTTTTGCCGATAGCATCCAGCGCAGCGGGTAATTCTTTTGCCAGCGCCGGAATGCTCTCTTCCTCATTATAAATCGGTAAAACGATGCTTAAATCAATTTGGGTCATTTCTCATTTTTCATTTCAATGTACACACCCCCTCCCTAACCCTCCCCCTTTCAGGGGGAGGGGATTTCCCCCCTCCCTTTGAGGGAGGGGGCA
>JALVZI010000643.1 GCA_027022125.1 Anaerolineae bacterium
GGCTTTCTCTTCATCGCGGCGCGCCCCGCCGATGGCGGCATCGGTTCTCAACTCTTTCAGCGCATCGAGCAGCGTAACCGTTTGCAGCGCGTTCCGGCTGGCGTTGAGTCCCGTTTCCTCTTTCACTTTTCCGGCATCAATTGTATCCTGCACATACCGCACAATCAACTCCACGCCGAGTTCCGCCACCAGCCGGTCGCGGAATGCCAGCGTTTCGGGAAAATTGTGTCCGGTATCGATGTGCAGCAGGGGAAATGGAATTTTTGCGGGGTAGAATGCCTTTCGCGCCAAATGCACCAGCACGATGGAATCTTTCCCGCCGGAAAACATCAGCACGGGACGCTCGAACTGCGCGGCAACTTCGCGCATCACAAAAATAGATTCCGATTCGAGTTGCTGCAAATGAGAGCGAAGATAGGATGTGTTTGGGGTCATTGAAACCTCTGGTGATTTGTCATTTGTCATTGGTCATTTGTCATTTGTCATTTGTCATTCGTTGAACCGTGATGCGTGAGACGGATAGAGATAGGGATAGGGACTCGCTGAATCGCTGAATCGTGATGCGTGATGCGTGAACCTTGCAACCTTGCTACCCTGCAACCTTGAACTTTGAACTGAAAACTGACCGCTGACTGCTGACCGCTGACCGCTAATTGCAACCCTGCAACCTTGAACCTTGAACCTTGAACTTTGAACCTGAAACTACCTCATCGCTATTCTCGCCTGCCGAACCACATTTTCCACCGTGAAGCCGAATTGTTCGAACAGCACTTTATACGGGGCAGACGCGCCGAATCTATCCAGCCCGATGACCCGCCCGCGCGCACCGACCCACCGCTCCCAACCAAGCGTCACCCCCGCTTCGATGGCTACCCGCGCGGTGACCGTCGGCGGCAGCACGCTGTCGCGGTACGATTGCGGTTGCGCGGCAAAAAGTTCCCAACTGGGCATACTGACCACCCGCGCGCCGACCCCCTCCGCCGCCAGCGCATCCGCCGCTTCCATCGCCAACGCCACTTCCGAACCGGTGGCAATCAGAATCACATCCGGCGTGCCGGACGCATCGCGCAGGATGTACGCCCCTTTTTCCACCGCCATCGGCGCGGGGTCGAACACGGGCAATTTTTGGCGCGTGAGCGCCAGCGCCACCGGACCCGATTTGTGTTCCAGCGCAACTTTCCACGCCTGCGCCGTTTCATTGGCATCGGCGGGACGGATGAGCGTGAAATTGGGCATAGCACGCAGCGCCATCAGATGTTCCACCGGCTGATGGGTGGGACCATCCTCGCCCAAACCGATGCTATCGTGCGTGAAAACGAAAATGGCGGGAATGTGCGACAGCGCGGCGATGCGCAGCGCGGGGCGGCTGTAATCGCTGAAAACCAAAAACGTGCCGCCATACGGAATCACGCCGCCGTGCAGCGCCATCCCGTTCAAAATGGAACTCATACCGTGTTCGCGCACGCCGAAATGGAAATTGCGTCCGGCGTAATTTTCGGGGCTGAAATCGGGATAGCCGTTCAGATAGGTGTTGTTGCTGGGCGCCAAATCCGCCGAGCCGCCGATGAGATTCGGAATTTTCGGCGCGATGGCGTTCAGCGTTTTGCCCGATGCACTGCGGGTGGCGATGGGCGCATCGGCGGGGGTGAACGCGGGCAGTGCGTCCGCCCATC
>JALVZI010000644.1:0-1841 GCA_027022125.1 Anaerolineae bacterium
TTGATAAACAATGGTTGGCGAGAAGGTATGGTCGGCAAAGAGGCCGAGTTGGAGGATACACTGCGGCGGGTGGTTCGCGATGAATTGCAGCGAGCGGCAGAATTGAAAAAAAGCGGCGTAAAATAAGAACACAGATGGCACGGATTGAACGGATTTCCACAGATATTTTAAAAAATCTGTGAAAATCTGTTGTATCTGCGTCATCTGTGTTCTATTTTTGATATGCCGAAAGTGAGATTCAATGAAACCTCCAAACGCCCTTTCCGAAACGCTGTGGAAAATTTACCACCGCCCCGAAAAACCGATCCCGTGGGAAACCGGCGGCAATTTGCCATGGGATGACCCCGCTTTTTCCGAGCGGATGTTGCGCGAGCATTTGGACGAGTCGCACGGCGCGGCGTCACGGGTGGAAAAAGAGCGTGCGGCGCAAATCGAATGGCTGTGGGAAAAGTTGCGGCTGTCGGCAGACGCGCGGCTGTTCGATGTGACCTGCGGACCCGGCTTGTATGCCGTCGAATTTGCACGGCGCGGCTGTGCAGTCGTCGGGGTGGATTTTTCTCCCGCGGCGATTGCGTATGCCCGCGATTTGGCGCGCGCGGAAGGGGTTTCGGCGCGGTGCAAGTTTCTGCGGCAGGATGTGCGGGCGATGCACGACATCGGCAGCGGGTTCGATGGGGCGATTTTACTGTACGGGCAGTTGGCGGTGATGACCCGCGCGGAGGCGCAATCGGTGCTGGCGCAGATTGCCGCCGTACTGAAACCGGGTGCGCGGCTGGCGGTGGAACTGCTCAATCCCGACCGGGTGGACAAAACCGACAGCACGTGGTGGTTCACCGATGACAGCGGGTTGTGGGGCGACGCGCCATTTTTGCATTTGGGGGAACGCTTTTGGCTGGCGGACGAAAATTTATCGGTGGAGCGGTATCAGATTGTTCATTTGGAAACGGGGGAAATGGACGAAATTCAATTGTGCGACCAGGTTTATTCCCCCGTAGAAATGACGGCAATGATGCGTGCGGCGGGGTTCAGTATGGTAGACATTATCCCCGCGTGGGGCGGGTTGCCGCTGTATGATGCGGATGAGTGGCTGGTCTATTTGGCGGAAAAGTAGTGGTTTTTGGTTCAAATTTCAAGGTTTCAGGTTTCAAGTCCAAAGTCCAAAGTCACGCATCACGTTTCACTCATCGCGCATCACGAAAGCAAGAAGTAGGAAGCAAGAAGCAGGGGGATGAACAATTCACGCATCACGTTTCACGCATCACGCAATACGATTCAACGATTTGGCGAATCAACGAATTTCCAATCTCTAATCACCAATCGCCAAAATATCTGCGAGCAGACCCGCCGCTGTTTCGATGCCGCCCGCGCCCGCGCCGATGAGCGTCACGTCACCGAGCAGGTCGGTGCGGTAGGTGACAGCGTTGGTGGTGCCCATCACCTGTGCCAGCGGGTCAGAAAGCGGCAGCAGCACCGGTTGCACGCTGGCGGTTGTCTGCCCGCCCGCTTTTTTCACGTGCCCGATGAGTTTCCACCGTTTGCCCGCCGCTTTCGCCGCCGAAATATCGTCTGCGGTCAGGTGGGCAATCCCCCGGCACGAAATTTCATCTTTCGTCAGCGCACAGCCCATCACCGTGTTGGCGATAATCAGCACTTTTGCCAGCGCGTCAATGCCTTCCACATCTGCGGTGGGGTCGGCTTCCGCATACCCCAGCGATTGCGCTTGCGCCAGCGCGTCGGCGTAACTTTTGCCCGCCTCCATTTCCGACAGAATAAAGTTGGTCGTGCCGTTCAAAATGCCGCGCATTTCGGTGATTTCATTGCCCGCGAGCGCACGCCGAGCC
>JALVZI010000644.1:1851-5795 GCA_027022125.1 Anaerolineae bacterium
CGCCGCCAGCGCCGCCAAATCGGCATACGCCAGCGCGACGGGACCTTTATTGCTGGTGACGACATTTTTGCCGTGCGCCAGCGCCGTGCGGCAGTGGTCGAGCGCGGGTTGCCCCGTGTCCATATCAGTATGGCTCACTTCCACCACCGTGTCGGCGTTACTGTCGCGCACCAGCGCCAAATTGCTCAACCCGCGTTTCAACCCCGCCGAATCGGGGTATGCGGCAAACGTGCCGTCTTTTTTCAGTGCGGAAAATAACGCGGCGATGTCCAGCCCGTCGGGATGGTACAGCGAGCCTTTGCCGGGGGTGGCGACGGCGACAATCTGCAATTCGGTGTGCCGCAGTTGTTTCAAATCGGCGTTTTTCGCGGCGATGATTTTCGCCAGCGATTGCCCGACGGTTCCAAATCCAATCAGCGCGATGCGGTGGACGGTGTTTTTCATTCGGATTTCCTTTCTGTGTCGTAACTATTCGGCTACAGATTAAATAGAACACAGATAACACAGATGGACACAGATTTTAAACGTCAGGATTTGCACAGATGGATGATTTCAGTCACGAATTTCTACAGATTTCGCGAATTTCAAAAAAAATCAGTGAAACCTGAATGTTATTTCCATAAAAATCTCTGTGAACTTTGTGAAAACTCTGCGCTTCTCTGTGTTCCTGCAAGCACGCTGAACAGTTACCCTGTATCAATGTGACTGATGAGAGGGATTATAGCATTTTTTTGGTGAGTCAAAAAGAATGCCTCTGTGTCGCCGGTTGCGAGCGGCACGGGAGTGACGGGAGGAGGGAATATGGAGTTTATTCGGCGGCAGCCATTTTCAGCCCCTCCGGGTCGAGTATGTCAATGCGTTTGCGCCCAATGGCAATGAGATTTTTCGATTTAAATTCATTGAGTGTCAGGGTGACGGTTTCGCGATATGTGCCCACCGCATCCGCCAAATCTTGGTGCGTGTAGCCATAGATGCGATTACCTCGGTCTTCACTGAGCGTCAGCAGCAGCGAAGCCAGCCGTCCGGAGACGCTTTTGAATGCCATATCTTCCAGTCGCGCTTCGGCGCGGCGCAGGCGCTGTGCCAAAATGTTTATCACCTGTATGGCAACGGCGGGTTTGCCCAAAATAAGGCGTTCCACATCGTGACGGCTCATCACGCACAGCAGGCAATCTTCCATCGCTTCGGCAAAAGTGTTGTGCATTCCCTGCCCGATGATTGCCATTTCGCCGAAAATACTGCCTGCGCCGATGTCGGCGACCACCAGTTTTTTCCCGTCGGGCGTGAGACGGTACAGTTGCACCCGTCCCTTTTTCAAGATGAACAACACTTCGCTGGTGTCTTCGGCTTGGTAGAAAATTTTTCCGCGCCGACAGGTGCTCATCGTGGTGGTGCGATCCATCTCTTGCATTTCAGATTTGCTCAAGCCCTGAAAAATGTCAACCATTTTCAGGTAGTCAATTTTCTGCGCTTGTTTCATCTTCATTCGGATAACCACATTTCAATATCGGAAATATCCGGATTTCCCAGCGAGACGACCCGATTGTTGAGCATATAGGTCGGTGTGGCAAATACGGCATCGGGAACGGTGGTGTGCGGGTCGTCAATATTAACCACTTCCACCGAGATGTGGGGATATGTTTCTTCGATATGGTTGGCGGTGAGTTCGGCTTCCGCACATCCGGTGCAGCCGATGCGCACGTAAACTTTTAATACCGTGTCCATTAAAAATCCTCGGTTATGGGTTTCTTTGCCCTTGTCATTTGCTATTCGCAAATTCACTCATTCGCAATTCGCAATTCGCTGCTCGCCAGATGAACCACCAGATAGACGCTCCACCACAGTGCCCACTGGGCTAATCCCGCCAGCCACAGGTTAGGTGCAAAAATAAACGCGATGCTCGACACCAGCCCCAGCCCAAATCGCAGCGCAAGCCGTTTCGTTTCGGCGGGAGAAAATTTTCCCGCGCGGGCAACCGCAACCCATTCGAGTGTCATCAGCAGTATTCCCCCCACCACCGCAAAATAGAGATTTCCCCCCAGCCGCCATAGAATAGCGCGGTAAAATCCCCAATGCACCACATCCAGCAGCGCGGTGAATGCCGACGGCTCGCTGACGGCGGGTGAGAGCGTTTCGGTGCGGTTGAGCGCCAGAAAAACCAGCAGAACTCCACCCAGTATCGCTGTGACAGTGATGATTGCGCCGAAATCGGGCAGCCACAGATAGAGCGTGTTACCCAATCCCAACAGTGCCTGCGGTACAAATTGCGAAAGCGGGCGCGGCGAAAATGCCGCTGCCAGAATATCCCAGCCGCGCAATCCCAAAAATCGCGCCGGTAGCAACCCGCTCAACAGGGCAAAATACGGCAATCCGACCGCGTATAGCGCCAGCAGGGTTCGCTGCACGGGGAGAAAATCCAGCCACTGCCGGTATTTTGGCGGCAAAATGCGTCGCTGAACCCCCACGGATTCCACAGCAACAAAAACGGACATTCCGCCCAGCGCGGCGAGCAAAAGTTGCGGCGACATATTTACCGCCCGTTGATGGGAACTTCGATGTGAACGGTTGTGCCTTTGCCTTTTACGGAATGTATCCGGCATACCCCGCCGACCATCTGCGCGCGCTCTTCCATATTGAGCAATCCCAAACTGCCGCGCTGGTCGTAATTGGCTTTCACCGCCGCCACATCGAACCCGGGCCCGTGGTCGACCACCGCCGCGACCACCCGGTCATTCTGTGCCGCCAAATGTATTTCAATTGTGCCCTGATTGGCATATTTTCGGGCGTTGCCCACCGCCTCTTCGATGATGGTGAACACCACCCCTTCCTCATCGGTGTTCAACTGCCCGGCGTAATTTTGAATGTCGAGTTCGATATCCAGCCCGTGCAAATCTTCCAGCCGGTTGGCATATTGTTTCAGTGCGGCGGCTAGCCCCTGTGTTTCCAGCACAATCGGGCGCAGGGTAAACAGCATCGTGCGGATTTCTTTGGTGGCGTGCAGCGCGATTTCTTCCATTTTTTGCAATTCGGTCAGCGCCTTTTCTGTCAGCCCTTCTTTTTTCAGCAAAAGTTGGATGAAATTCAGTCGCATTGCCAGCGCCGAAATTGCCTGTGTGGGTCCGTCGTGCAAATTGCGTGCCAACTCTCGGCGGGCTTGTGCCTCTTTTTCCAGCAATTTGCGCTGTTCGCGTTCCAAATCGGCGTAAAGTTGCGCGTTTTGCAGCGGGATGATTGCCTGATTGCAGAAGGTGGTCAGCAGGTCGGCGTGCGATTTGGTGTACATATTTTTTTGCGGATGCGCGAACAGCACCACACCATACATATCGAACCCCGCACGCAGCGGCGCACCCACCACCGAGTGGCAGTTTTGAATGGCGATGAAATTTTTCAGCACCGGGTCGTGCTGCACATCGTTGCCGACGATGGCTTCGGCTTTGTAGACAATTTGTGCCAAAATACCCTCTTTGGCGGAAACGCGCTTGCCTTCATCGTGCCGGGGGATATTCCGCCCGGAAACAAGCCGTAATTTGCCCAAAACATCATCTTCCTCAAATAGCAGCACCATCCCCACCGCCGATGCCGCCGTTTCCTCCGAGCCGCCGTCCGCCTCGGCGAGCGCGAGTTGCGCCAGTTCGACCATCGCGTTCAGTACATTATGGTAATTTAGGGTGGAACTGAGGGTGTTTGCCATTTCGTAAATGGCTTTGGCGCGTTCGGCTTCTACCCGCAGCGATTTTATTTCGGTGTGATTGGCGGCGGTTTCCACCTGTACCAATTTTTGAGCCAGATACCCCGTCAGCACACCCGCGCCGAACAACGCGGTGAGGTCTGTGCCCACTTTCAGCAGACTGCCAAATTGCAGGTCATTCCCCGCGATAACCGAAATGCCGTATGCCAGCGCGATGGGCACGGCGCTGATGAGCAATCCCGTTTCCGGGGTCAGC